>CAVHFU010000010.1:0-39041 GCA_963635575.1 bacterium
GAAAGGGTATGTTTATATAGTTGTTTTTGACCTTATAAACATATTATACGAGGAGTATTATGGATGAGTGAAAGACTTGATAGATTAGAGGCAATTTCAATACAGATATTAAGAGAAGCATATTCAGAATATAGTAATTTGTGTATGCTTTGGAGCATAGGTAAGGACTCAACAGTATTATTGTATTTGGCACAAAAAGCATTTTTTGGGCATATTCCTTTTCCACTAGTTCATATTGACACACATTTCAAGATACCCGAAATGATAAAATATCGTGATGAGCTAACAAAAAAATGGCATTTGAATATGATTTACGGTGAAAATGCCGAAGCAATTAGTGCTAAGAAAACATTTCTAGATGGTAATGTATCTAGAATCGAATGTTGTAGACTATTAAAAACGGAAGCATTAAATAAAGTACTTAGTGGCGAAGGCGTTAGATACAAATATAATCATGAGAAAGAAATGTATGAGAAAGATCAAGACAATACACCTTATAATGGTGTAATATTGGGAATAAGAGCTGATGAAGAAGGGAGTCGTTCTAAGGAAAGATACTTTTCGGCCAGAGACAATAAGAATACATGGAGTGTGGACAAGCAACCACCAGAGTTTTGGAATCAGCATAAAACAGATTTTAAACCTGGTACACATGTTAGAATACATCCTCTTTTAGACTGGACAGAGCTTGATATATGGGAATACATAAAGCAAGAAAATATACCAACAGTTTCCCTTTATTATAATAATGGGAGCGGAAAAAGATACAGAAGTTTAGGATGTTATTGTTGCACAAGCCCAATTAATAGTAGCTCTTCAAACGTAGATGAAATAATAGAAGAGCTAAAAAGCGGAATGCTGAAAAACATTGCAGAAAGAGCTGGAAGAGAGCAGGATAAGGATGACTGTGGTGGGCTAGAAACTCTGAGAAGAGAAGGATATATGTAGGAGTGGAGGTGGAATATGGAAGATATAAATTTGGTTACAGTAGGCCATGTAGATCATGGAAAATCTAGCATTATAGGGAGATTACTTGTAGACACTAATTCTTTGCCAGATGGAAAAGTGGAGAATATAAAAAGAATGTGTGAAAAACAATCAAAGGTATTTGAATATGCGTATCTTTTGGATGCATTAAAAGATGAGCAAAGCCAAAGTATAACCATTGATTCTGCTAGATGCTTTTTTAAAACCAAGAATAGGAAGGTGCTTTTAAGAGATGCACCGGGGCATTTGGAATTTTTAAAAAATATGATAACAGGTGCTTCAACTGCAGATGCAGCATTATTAGTTATTGATGTGGTAGAAGGAATGCGAGAAAATAGTAAAAGACATAGTTATTTATTATCAATACTCAAAATTAAACAAATAGTTGTACTTATAAATAAAATGGATTTGGTAAATTTTGATAAAAGTAGATATGATACAGTAAAAGAAGAATGTCAAAAATATTTAGATGAAATTGGAGTAAAAGTAATTACATATATACCTGTTTCGGCTCAAACAGGTGACAATATATCAAAAATAAGTAAAAGCATGGAATGGTATAAAGGAAATACACTACTTGAGATAATTGATAAGCTTACTGTAAATAAGCCAAATTATCAAATGGACTTTAGAATGCCATTGCAAGCAATATACAAGTTCTCATCGGATAATGATAACAGAAGAATATTTGCAGGAAGTGTTTTAACAGGAAAGGCGGAAGTAGGGGACAAAATAGTATTTTACCCATCTGGCAAAAGCAGTATAATAAAGACAATAGAAGAACATAATGTGTTCAATAAAAATAAAATTATGGCAGGTGAAGCTGTCGGTTTTACACTTAAGGATGAAATATATGTAAAAAGGGGAGAAGTTGCTTGCATTGCAACTCAAAATAAGCCAATTGTTTCCGAAAATATTGTAGCAAAGATCTTTTGGCTTGGGGCAGAACCATTAAAATTCGGTAAGAGGTATTATTTAAAGTGTGGGCATAGTAAAGTAGAAACTAGATTAGTGGAAATAAATAAGCTATTTTATGCGGAAAATCTTATATCTAAATCGGATAAAAAATACGTTGAACAAAATCATATTGCAGAATGCATTCTTGCATTAAAAGAGCCAATAGCATTTGATGTGGATATTTTTGAAAATTCTAGATTTGTTATTGTAGATGATTACGAAATATCTGGTGGTGGCGTAATAATTAATACTAGTGAAAATGCTAATCGTTATGAGAATATAAAAAACATTGATTATTCTACTAGATGTAAACTATTAAAGCAGCAAGGGCAAGTAATATGGCTTACGGGAAGATCAGGAGCTGGAAAAACTACTATTGCAGTTGAACTAGAAAAAAGATTGACATCAATGGGAAAATTGGTTTATAGACTGGACGGTGATTGCTTAAGAGAAGGACTAAATAAAGATCTTGGATTTTCCACTAAGGATAGGACCGAAAACATTAGAAGATTTTCCGAAGTGGCAAAGTTGTTTGCAGATGCGGGAATTATAACAATAGTTTCTACCATTTCTCCTTTAGCATCAATAAGGAATATTACAAGAGAGATTTTGAGCAATACACAATATTGTGAAATTTATGTAAAAACATCATATGAAGAGTGTAAAAAGAGAGATCCTAAAGGATTATATAAAAATGCCTTTAATGGAAGTCAAGTAATAGATTATGAGGAAGACAATCAAGTGAATGTACTCGAAACTGAAAAAGTAACTTTGAATGATGAAATCGATAAAATATTAAATTTAATAGAAATGGAGGCATAACATGATAAACAAATATGTTTTGGCCGGAGGTCCGTCGTCAGGAAAAACTGCTGGGATAGAATATTTAAAAGTATCTTTGGGCGCAAAAGGATATAAAGTCTATACAATTCAAGAAACAGCTTCAGAACTTATACGCTCTGGGCTAGATAGGACTTCACCTAATTTCCCATATTATAACTATTCTTTAATGGTATACAAGGAGTTACTAATTGAAAAAAATGCAAAGCAAAACAGGGAAGATTCGATAATTTTATGTGATAGAGGACGAATGGATGCGAAAGCGTATAGGGGAGAAAAAATTTTCAATGATATTCTATCAAAATATCCAGGAACAACTGAAAAATCTATATTAGATTCATATGATGCAGTATTGTTTATGCAGTCAGTAGCGGATGGTATGGACAATTGCTATTTGAAAGATGAAATAAGAACGGAAGATATACTAGAGGCTAAGATAATTCAAAATAAGTTGTTTGATGTATGGAAGGAACATAAAAAAATTGTGTTTGTACCAAATTGTGAAAAGCTTCAAGATAAACTGAAGACGTTAGAAATGGAAATCATTAAAGACGTGGAAAAGAGGAAAAATCAGTGCCTTACATCTGAGGAATTGATACGCTTTTCAGAAGGAATAAATATTTCAAAAGAGAAAATGTTTGAACAAGTAGAAGCTTTACTTAAATCTGTTAATCCTGAATTTGTAAGGAATGATAAAGTAACATTTGAACATTAGGGAGGGATTGATTATGCATCAAGAGACAATTGATGATGTAAATGAAGTTATAAAACTTTTAGGTGATGTTGCAAATAAAATACCACAGAATGTTATCGATTTTTTTGATAATTATTCATCAAAGCCATATGTAAGAAGGCTTAAATTAGAAAAAGGATTAGAAAATCAAAATTTTTCTAAGGAAACTTGTGCAGTATTGAAGTATATTTCAGAATATTTAAAATAGGGAGAGGATAATATGAAAAATGTAAGAATGATATTTTTTGATATTGATGGAACTTTATTAGATCATAAAGGTGCCGAAGTAGAAGGAATAAAAGCTTTTTACGAAAGCAACGGTTTTGATAAGCTATGCAATTTTGAAAATTTTAAGCAGGCATGGGTAAAATATTCAGATAAAAATTTTAACAAATTTTTGAACAAAGAATGTAATTTTGAGGAACAGCGAGCAATGCGAATAATTGATGTGTATAATGAGTTTAATAAAAAAATTGAATACAAAGAAGCTTTGGAAAAATTTAATGATTATTTAATTGCTTATGAAAGGGCTTGGAAGGCGTATGATGATGTTATTAACTGCCTAAAATCATTAAAAGGTTATAAAATTGGAATAATTAGTAATGGAGACTATAATCAACAAATAGAGAAACTAAAGAGAATGAACATTTATACATGCTTTTGTGATGTCGTAGCAGCAGGAGAAGTAGGGTGTGCAAAACCAGACAGTAAAATTTTTGAAATTGCATGTGAACGCAATAACATAGGAATAAATGAAGCTTGTTATGTAGGAGATAATATAAAAACGGACATTGTTCCGGCTGAAGTGATAGGAATGAAAGCTGTCCTAATTGATAGAAATAAGAGTAATAGTGTAGAGGACACGATAAACAGAATTTATTCATTAAATGATTTGAAAATGTTTATTGAAGGGTAATGAAAAAAATAAATTTTAAAAAACAAAAAAATCGAACTTTGAAGTTCGATTTTTTAATTAATGACTATTAATGGAATTTTCATTTCTTCATCCGAAGCCCCACTGTGGCAACCTTTAACTAAATTCTTTTTATCTGAATCATTTCTTATAAACTCAAATGCATGTTCCTTATCAAATATTGCACAGAAATCACCAAACCTTAATTTTGCTCTTTCGCACATATACTCGGGACCGAGAATATGTCGAGAATCTAATTCTTCTTGAGATAGTAGTTCTGCATACTTTCCATATTTTTTATTAAACATCTCCTTGAATTGTTCGCTTTTGCCATCCTTAATTTTTCATTAGGCTCAAATCTATTAATAAATGGCAATGGAATAATAGATTCATTAGTTTCAGCAACATAACTAAACCACCCGTTAACAGAATGAGTTGTGGGATATTTCCCAGTAGCTAATGATGTAAGTACAACAGAAGTAGTAGAAGGAAAGACTGTTGTTGCAACATCTTTGACTTGGCTATTTAAAAATGAATTTGGCAATAGATTGTTTAACACTAAAGCCCCATCCCATCAATCAGGATAAATACAGTCTTTTTACGTTTTTTAAATAAAGAAAGAATCTGATTATACTATACTTTGGGGCATTATAATATATTTTTAGATATAATAAAATATATTAATTTCCAAAAAAGTACTTGACTAACAGTAAAAGACTGTATTATAATAAGTAAGCAGTTCGCAAATGGCGGCGTAGCTCAGATGGCTAGAGCATGCGGTTCATACCCGCAGTGTCGTTGGTTCGATTCCGACCGCCGCTACCAAAAGAAGTTATACATCAAAAGTGTATAACTTCTTTTTTCTTAAGGAAAGGTGAAAATAATGTATATCAAGCCTATAAAAATAGGAAATGTTGAAATATCTAATAATATATTTTTAGCACCAATGGCAGGAGTAACAGATATGCCATTTAGAAGATTATGCAAAGAATTCGGCGCTGGGATGATATATACAGAAATGGCGAGTTCTAAAGCTGTTCATTATGGAAGTGAAAAGACTAAAGGAATATATGAAGTATTTGAGGACGAACGCCCTATTGGAATTCAAATATTTGGTTCTGATCCTGATGTTATGGCAGAAACCGCAAATGAACTTAGTGAGTATGCAGATATAATAGATATTAATATGGGATGCCCTGCAAATAAAATTGTCAAAAATGGTGAGGGCTCTGCATTAATGAAAAATCTAAAACTTGCAGAAGAAATTATTACCAAAGCGGTAAGGGCATCTAGAGTACCTGTTACAGTTAAAATGCGAAAAGGCTGGGACGACACGCATGTTAATGCCGTAGAACTAGCCAAAATTGCTGAATCATCCGGTGCAAAACTAATTACTGTTCATGGTAGAACCAGAGAAGATATGTATTCGGGCGAAGCCGATTTAGATATAATAAAAAAGGTTAAAGATAGTGTGAGAATACCTGTAATAGGAAATGGAGATATAACTTCCGGGGAAAAAGCAAAAAGAATGTTTGAAGTTACAGGTTGTGACGGAATAATGATAGGAAGAGGCACACAAGGTAATCCGTGGATTTTTAAATCTATACTCGAGTATCTTGAAAAAGGAATTGTATTGCCGGAGCCGGATATAAATGATAAAATTAATATGGCACTAAAGCATTTGAAATTATCTAAAGAATATAAAGGAGAATATGTTGCAGTTAGAGAAATGAGAAAACATATTGCATGGTATTTAAAAGGTGTACCCGGAAATAGTCAATTAAAAGAAACGATTAATCGTGAAGGTAATATTGAAGAAGTTGAAAAGCTATTAGTTAAAAGCTTGGAGCGGAGGTAGATTTATGCTAGAGAGATTTTTCCCTAATGAATATAGAAAGAGAGTTGCAGATATAGATATTAAGAACCTAGTAAAATTGGGAATAAAGGGAGTTTTAGTAGATATAGACAATACATTAGTGGACTATGACCAAAATATAGACCCTGAAACCTTCAAATGGATTGAAAATGTTAAAAAAGAAGGTATAATTTTTTATTTACTTTCCAATAATAATAAGGAAAGAGTTGATAATGTAGGAAGCATATTTGATGTAAAAGGAATTTATCATGCAGGCAAGCCTAAAAGACGTGGAATAGTTAATGCAATAAATGAGCTAAAATTAAAAAATAGTGAATTGGCAATTATAGGAGATCAGATTTTTACAGATGTGTATGGTGGAAACAGGCTTAATATTTATACGATTTTGGTAGACCAAATGAGTCCAAAAGATCCATTACTTACAATATGGAAAAGACCGTTTGAAAAGCTAGTTGTTAAGCTATATGTAAGGGATAACGGGAAGAGTGTAGCTCGGCGTGATAAATGGAAATTATCGAGTGCAATAAGCAAGAAAGTGCAGTAAAAGGTAATTTTTTTGAAAAAATTTGATAAATACTATAAAGTTTTGGCTAAAATGCCGATAATAAGCTTGTAAGTTGTAATACAAATTTTTAAGGGGGTATTTTTAATGAATAAAGCTGAATTAATCGCAGCAATGGCAACAAGATCAGAAATGACAAAGAAGGACGCAGAATGTGCATTAAACGCATTTATTGACACTGTTACAGAAACATTAAAGAGTGGAAATAAAGTTGGATTAGTTGGTTTCGGAACATTCGAAGTAAAGAGAAGAGCTGCTAGAGAAGGAGTTAATCCTCAAACTAGGAAAGCTATCAAAATTCCTGCTAAGAAAGCTCCTGTTTTCAAAGCTGGTAAAGGTTTAAAGGAAACTGTTAATAAGTAAATGATAAAAAGTTTATAGTTTTTTGGCTATAAACTTTTTTGCAAATAAGAGACAAAAAAGTCACATTACTGTCTATTGGTAATGTGACTTTTTGCGGTAATGCAGAGTAATCTTCCCTATTGTTTTTTAGCTTGTTTTATGGTATTATATAATGGATTGAGAGGAGTAAAATAATATGTATAATGTGATTCTTGTGAGATATGGAGAAATTGTGCTAAAGGGAAATAATAGATGCAAGTTTGAAAAAAAGCTTGTAGATAACATAAAGTATGCCTTAAGGGATGAAGATGTAAAAGTTACTTTTTCTCAAGCTAGGTTATATGTTGAGCCAAGCGATGCTAACGATATAGAGAGGATAATGAATAAATTAAAAAAAGTATTCGGCATAGTTTCAATTAGCCCAGCTGTTAAGGTTGAGTCCAATATGGAAGCTATAAAAGATATATCTGTTAAGCTAATGCAAGAAGAAAATATGGGTAAAACTTTTAAAGTAGAGGCTAGACGTGGGGATAAGTCTTTTCCACTTCAATCTATGGAAATTGCGAAGGAAATTGGCGGATATGTTTTAAGTAAGGTTAAAGGGATTAAGGTTGACGTGACTAATCCGGATACAGTACTTACAATTGAAGTTAGAGAAAGTACATATGTATATATTGAAAAGATACCTGCTCTTGGAGGTATGCCTATCGGTACAAATGGTAAGGGATTACTTCTTGTTTCAGGTGGAATAGATAGTCCGGTTGCCGGTTTTATGTTGGCACGTCGTGGAGTTGAAATTGATGCACTTCATTTCTTTAGTCCGCCATATACCGGGGTGAAAGCTAGAGAAAAAGTTATAGAACTATGCAAAATAGTTTCACAATACAGCGGTAAGATTAACTTATATATAGCTAATTTTACAGAGCCACAGCTTTCAATAAGAGACAATTGCCCACCTGAGCAAATGGTTTTACTTATGAGAAGAATTATGATGCGAATTGCTGAAAGAGTAGCAAATGAAAAAGGTTGTGACGCAATTATTACAGGTGAAAACATAGGTCAAGTTGCAAGTCAGACTATGAAATCTATAGTTGCAACTAATGATGTTTGTAGTATTCCTGTGTTTAGACCTTTAATTGGAATGGATAAAAATGACATTATAGATATTGCTAAGAAAATTGGAACATTTGAAACTTCTATTTTGCCATACGAAGATTGCTGTACTATTTTCGTCCCTAAGCATCCTGAAACTCAGCCAAAAATAGAAAAGTTAGAGAAGTCTGAAAAGCATCTGGATATTGACGGAATTGTTAATACAGCTATAGAGAATTTGGAGCTCGTTGTAATTAAGAATAACTAGCGGCCGTTTGCAGCCTTTTTTAGCTAAAAGACTTGATTTTAATTTCTATTTGTGATACACTATTCAAGGAAAAAATTCACACATACTTAGAAGCCACTAATGGTGCTGACTTTGTCAGTTAGTGAATGTAACTTAAGTATGGAGGGAAAACCAAAAGGAGGAAAAATAAATGTCAGTTATTGCAATGAAAGCCTTACTTGAGGCTGGTGTACACTTTGGTCACCAAACAAGAAGATGGAATCCTAAAATGGCTGAATATATCTTTACAGCTAGAAACGGAATCTACATTATCGATTTACAAAAAACATCTAAGAAGGTTGATGAAGCTCATGCTTTCATTAAATCTATCGCAGAAGAAGGAAAGTCAGTTCTTTTCGTAGGAACTAAGAAACAAGCTCAAGACGCTATTAAAGAAGAAGCTGAAAGATGCGGAATGTACTACGTTAACCAAAGATGGTTAGGTGGTATGCTTACAAACTTTAAGACAATTAGAAAGAGAATCGAACGTCTTAAAGAATTAGAAAGAATGTCTGAAGACGGAACATTCGATGTACTTCCTAAGAAAGAAGTTATAGAATTAAAGGGAGAAATGGAAAAGTTAGAAAAGAACCTTGGAGGAATTAAAGAAATGAAGAAACTTCCAGGAGCTTTATTTATCGTTGACCCTAAGAAAGAACATATCGCAGTATTAGAAGCTAGAAAGTTAAACATTCCTATCGTAGGTATTGTTGATACTAACTGTGATCCTGATGATACAGACTATGTTATTCCTGCTAACGACGATGCAATCCGTGCCGTAAAACTTATTGCTGGTGCTATGGCTGATGGTATCATTGAAGTTAACCAAGGAGAAGTTAAAGAAACTGCAACTGAAGCGACAGAAGAAGCTCCAGTTCAAGAATAATTTAATATAGTTTCCGAATTGAAAAGGAACAAGAGAAATTACTTTTCCTTGTTCCTTTTATTGTGAAATAAAAAAGATTCACAAGACTCGTCGTCGACGATTGGTGTGGCTTTTATTTTCAAAAAAATAAAAATAAGGAGTGGTAAAATAATGGTTACAGCTGCTATGGTTAAAGAATTAAGAGAAATTACAAGCGCTGGTATGCTTGATTGCCAAAAGGCATTAAAAGAAACTGATGGAAATATGGAAAAGGCTATCGAATTTTTAAGAGAAAAGGGACTTGCTACTGCTGCTAAGAAGGCTGGAAGAATTGCCGCAGAAGGTATTGTAAAGGCTTACGTAACAGACGACAAGAAAGTAGGAGTTTTACTTGAAGTTAACTCTGAAACAGACTTCGTTGCTAAGAACGAAGAATTCCAAACTTTCGTTTCAAATGTTGCTAAATTAATCGCAGATGAAAATCCTGCTGATGTTGAAGCATTAAAAGAATTAAAGTATGAAAACGAAACAGTTGGTTCTGCATTTACAGCTCTAATCGCTAAGATTGGTGAAAATATGAATTTAAGACGTTTCGTTCGTATTGCCGGAAATGTATGTTCATATACACACGGCGGTGGAAGAATCGGTGTTTTAGTTGAAGCAGAAGGTGCCCTAGACACAGACGAAAAGTATGAAGCTGCTAGAGACGTTGCTATGCAAATTGCTGCGATAAATCCTTTATACTTAACAAAAGAAGTAGTTCCTGCTGCTGACGTTGCTAAGGAAAAAGAAATTATCATTGCACAAATCAAAGAAGACCCTAAGAATGCTAATAAGCCTGAACAAATCATTGAAAAAATGGTTGAAGGAAAAATCAATAAGTTCTATGAAACAAACTGCTTATTACAACAAGAATATGTTAAGGATAGTGAACTTAAAGTTGAAAAATACTTAACTTCTAAAGGCGTTAAATTAACAAACTTCGTAAGATTTGAAAAAGGTGAAGGACTTCAAAAGAAGGAAGAAAACTTTGCTGAAGAAGTTATGAAACAAATTAAGTAAGAACGAAGGTCATCCGAATAGGATGACCTTTTCTTGACATAACAGGAGGTACATATATGGAAACTCAATTTTCAAGAACTGAGTTATTAATTGGCAAAGATGGAATAGAAAAATTAAATAATGCAAAAGTGGCTGTTTTTGGCGTAGGCGGAGTAGGTTCTTATGTTGTAGAAGGACTTGCACGATGCGGAATTGGGAACTTTATTTTGGTAGATAAAGATGAGGTAGCACTTAGTAATATAAATCGTCAAATTATAGCTACTCATAAGACTTTAGGTATGCCAAAAGTAAAAGTAGCTAAAGAGAGAATTTTAGACATAAATCCCAATGCAAATGTCGAAATATACCAAGAGTTTTTTATGCCTGAGACAAAAGGGATTATAGATAATTCTGTGTCGTATATAGTTGATGCGATAGATACCGTAACAGCTAAAATTGAATTAGTTATTCGTGCACGTGAGCTGAATGTACCGATAATATCAAGTATGGGAACAGGGAACAAATTAAATCCGACAATGTTTGAAGTTACAGATATTTATAAAACAAGTGTATGCCCACTAGCTAAAGTTATGAGAAAAGAACTTAGAACTCTTGGAATAGAGAAACTAAAAGTTGTTTACTCGAAGGAAGAACCGTTTAAAACAGGAGTTATAGGAGAAAGTGGAAAACAAGTTCCCGCAAGTGTGGCATTTGTACCATCAGTTGCCGGAATGATTATTGCAAGTGAAGTAGTAAAAGATATTTTGGAATATAAGAAAATAGAATCGATTAGTTTTTACTAAGCGTACATATAGTCGAAAAAAAGGGAACGGACTTGACCGTTCCCTTTTATAGTAGTAAAATTATGGTGCAAAGGAGATAGAAAAATGTATAATAATTATGGAATTAGTGAGAAAGTTGTAGAATTTTCAAAATTGGCTATGGAAAAAATTAAACCTCAGTTTGAACATATAGAAAAGATTGCTGAGTATAATCAAATGAAGGTTTTGTCTGCTTTTAATAAGCATAAGATATCTGAGGCTCATTTTATGGGAACGTCGGGTTATGGATATAACGATTTAGGAAGAGACGCTATAGAAGAGGTATATGCAGATGTGTTTGGTACAGAGGACGCATTAGTAAGGTCTCAATTTGTATCAGGTACTCATACTATATCTACCGCTCTTTTTGGAATTTTAAGGCCAGGAGACACATTACTAGCAATATCCGGTACACCATATGACACATTACACGATGTTATAAATGGAGATGGAATAGGTTCGCTAAAGGATTTTGGCGTTAAATATGACGAAATTTCACTTGATGAAAATTCTGATATAGATTTAGAGAAAGTAATGAGTTATTTAAGAAGTAATACTGTAAAAATGATAGAAATTCAACGTTCTAAAGGATACGGTTGGAGAAAGACATTTTCAGCTGAATACATAAACTCGGTTATAAAGGAAATACATAGAGAATTCCCTAACGTAGTATGTTTTGTAGATAACTGCTACGGCGAGTTGGTTGATGAAATTGAACCATATGAAGCTGATTTGATTGCAGGTTCATTGATTAAGAACTTAGGTGGAGGCATAGTGCCGATCGGTGGATATGTTGCCGGAAAAGGAAAATATGTTGAGCAAGTTGCATATAGACTTACAAGCCCCGGAATAGGTAAAGAAGCAGGAGCAACATTGGGAATAAATAAACAATTTTTGCAAGGGTTATTCTTAGCTCCGCATGTTGTATCTCAAGCCGTAAAAACTGCTGTATTTTGTGCAGCAGTTATGGAAGAATTAGGCTATGAAGCTGAGCCAAAATCTAGCGAAATGAGACATGATATAATTCAATCGGTAAAAATTGGAGACAGAGAAAAGTTAATTAAGTTCTGCCAAGGACTTCAAAGTGCATCACCTATTGATTCACATGCAGTACCATATCCATCTCCTATGCCGGGATATGCTGATGAAGTAATTATGGCTGCAGGAGCATTTAATCAAGGCTCTTCAATAGAACTTAGTGCCGATGCACCGATTAGAGAACCATATATTATATATATGCAAGGTGGACTTACTTTTGAGTCTGGAAAGTTTGGAATTATGAAAGCAGTTCAAAGTATGATAGGATAAGTGGAAAGGTTGGGTGTCCTATATGGGGAAAAAGATACTTGTTGTAGATGATGAAAAACCAATTGTTGATTTAATCAGCTTTAACTTAAAAAAAGAGGGACATGAAGTAATCGAGGCAAATGACGGTGAAGTGGGCTATAATATGGCACTATCTGAGAAACCTGATTTGATATTACTAGACGTGATGCTGCCTAAAATGGATGGTTTTACAGTTTGCAGAAAACTAAGAGAAAAGATCTCCACTCCTATAATTATGATTACGGCTAAAGAAGAGGAAGTTGACAAGGTACTTGGACTAGAACTTGGTGCAGATGACTATATGACAAAACCCTTTGGCATTAGAGAGCTTATTGCAAGAGTTAAAGCCAATTTGCGTCGCACCGACATAGAAGCACAACCTGAGAATAGTATAAATAATTCAGATGAGTCCCATTATGGAGATTTATCTATTAATATGTCTAGATATGAAGTTAAAAAGAACGGAACAGTTATAGAACTTACATTAAGAGAGTTTGAACTATTAAAATTTTTAGCTAATTATTCTGGTCAAGTTTTTTCAAGAGAAGCATTGCTTGAAAAGGTATGGGGTTATGAATATTACGGCGATATGAGAACTGTTGATGTAACGATAAGACGTCTTAGAGAGAAAATAGAGAGTAATGCGGCAGAACCTGAATATATAATGACTAAACGTGGCGTTGGTTACTACTTTAAAAAGTAAATAATTCGGAGGTGCAGGTATTTGAAATTTTTTAGGACACTTCAATGGAGGCTTATGGCGATTTTGTTTTTGCTTGTCATATGCCTTATGATAATGGTCGGAACATTCTTAATTTCTACCATAGATAATACATATTCAAATAGTTTTATATCTGATATGCAAAAATTTGAACACGATTTGGAAAGCTCACAAATTATTGCAGACGATATTGTCTTGGATGATACAGAATATGCTTCTGAATTGTTTAAGGCTTTTAAAACATATTTCCAAATAGATGATACGACTAAAAAAGGATATTTATTATCCCCATTGAGTGAAGTTATATTACCTGCAAACAGAACTACAAATGATATAGAAATAACAGATAATATCATACTTGCAATGAGTGGAAATAATGGCAACAAGGTATTAGAAGAAAATGATTATTTTGACTATGCAAAGCCTGTTATAATGCAAGGCGAAGTTAAGTATATATGTTATTTAAAACAAGGTAAGGATACAATTAACGAAATAATTAGTTCATTAAAAAGAAGTATTGTATATGTTGTTTTAGTGGCTTTAGGTGTTTCTATTGTGGTTAGTTATATCGTTTCACGAGCTATTACAATTCCTGTTCATAAGCTTACTAAGAGTGCCGAAAAAATGGCAAATGGAGATTTTACGCAGATAAAAGAACCGGAGTCCGGGGACGAGATTTCTCTACTTGCAAACAAATTTAATTATATGGGAAACAGATTAAAAAACACACTTAGTGAGATTTCACAAGAAAAGGGAAAGTTAGAGACATTACTTCAAAATATGAGTGACGGTGTTATTGCGTTTGATGCAGAAGGTTTATTAATTCATGCTAACCCTTCGGCTCAAAAGATGTTAAATATCTCAGGAGAAAATTTAAGATTTGAAGATATATTTAGGGAGCTGGGATTTGATATTTCTTTTGAAGATGTTATGAAGGCTGAAAATGGAACTTTCTCAGGGCAAAAGATTGAAATAAACGGAAAGTATTTAAACCTATTAATTGCTAAGGTTATGAATTCAGAAGAGAATAATAATTATGGGGCTATTGTGGTTATTCAAGATGTTACTGAACAAGAAAAACTTGAAATTATGAGAAAAGAGTTTGTTGCAAACGTTTCTCATGAATTAAAGACGCCAATTACTTCAATTAGAGGATATTCTGAAACACTATTAGATAGCAGTGATGATATTGATAGAGAAACTGCTAAAAAGTTTTTAGGGGTTATTAATGAAGAAGCTGAGAGAATGTCTAGACTTGTTAGCGATTTATTAAAACTTTCTAAGATGGATTTAAAAAATGATAGTGAAAATAGAACTAATTTTGATGTGGTAAAGTTAGCAAGACAGTGTGTTGATAAGATTTACATTGAAGCAGATAAAAAGAAACAAGAACTTGTGTTATTTAATGATTCAGATGAGAATATAAAGGCCTTTGCTAATGAGAGCGATATTGAGCAAGTTATATTAAACATTTTATCTAATGCTATTAAATATACACCTGAGAACGGAAAAATTGGGATTAAAGTAGAAAAAGTAACTGATGGTGCTGAAATTATTGTTAAGGATAATGGCATAGGAATTCCTAAAGAGGATTTGCCTAGAGTTTTTGAGAGATTTTATAGAGTAGATAAAGCAAGAAGCAGGGATATGGGTGGTACCGGACTCGGACTTGCGATTGCTAAAACTATGGTGGAGAGCAATGGTGGAACTATTACGATAGATAGTGAGCAAAACGTTGGAACTGAGGTAAAAATTATACTAAAAAGTTTATAAGATATGGAGAGAAAATGATTATGAAATTACTTGCAATTGATACATCTAATAAAATTGCTTCTGTGGCAGTTTTTGATAATAACATATGTTTAGGAGAAAAATTATCTGATGACCAAAAAACACATTCAGAAAAGCTTTTGCCGATTATGGACGAATTACTTACTGAACTTGGACTTACAATAAAAGATATTGATTTACTTGCTGTGTCAGTAGGCCCGGGTTCTTTTACAGGAATAAGGATTGGAGTTGCAACTATAAAGGGAATAGCACAAGCGTTAGATAAATCAGTTATTGGTGTTACTTCCCTAGAGGGACTTATAGAAATGGGAAATAGTGAGAATGTTTGTGCCGTTATTAATGCAAAACATGGAAATGTATATGCACAAATCAAGTATAAAAATGAGCTTAAAACTCCTGATTGCAAAGAAATCTCTCAACTTTTAAACGAGTTAAAAATGCTAAACGAAAAGTTTGTGATTGTTGGTGATGCAACCGAAGAATATGAAAGCTTATTTAAATCTGAAATTAATTGCGAGATTTTGACCAAAAAGATAGAAACGAGTTTAGAGATTGGAAAAGTGGCATTAAATAAGTATTATACAGATGAAAGCAATGCAAAAAATCCTAGTGAAATTAACCCGATTTATTTAAGATTAGCCCAGCCAGATAGAGGTGTGTAGAAAAAATATGCAAAAAATTGTTATAGAAAAGATGACTATTGACGATATAGATAATGTGTTAGAGGTAGAAAAGGATTGCTTTTCTATTCCTTGGTCAAGAGAATCATTTTTAAGAGAAATTACAAATAACGAAATAGCATTATATTTAGTAGCGAAAATAGAAAATAAAGCAGTTGGATATATTGGTGTCTGGAAGATTATAAATGAAGGACATATTACTAATGTGGCGGTACATTCAAAATATAGAAAGTTTGGCATTGGTAATGAATTAGTATCTAGGCTGCTTTCTTTGTGTAGAGAAGATGGTATAGATGCTTTTACTCTGGAGGTTAGAAAAAGTAACATTGTCGCCCAAAATCTATATAAAAAATATGGTTTTGTGGAGAGCGGAGTAAGAAAAGGCTATTACCAGGATAACAGAGAAGATGCAATTATTATGTGGCTAAATTAGATTTTAACTAAGGAGAAAATAGAAATGTTTTATCGTTTCTAAATAAAGATACGGAGGATGAGAGATTTGAAAGAATTAGATTGCAAAGAATTAAAATTTTCCTGTGATGAATCGATGTTTAAATTTAAAACTACAAAGGAAGTTACACCATCAAGAGAGATTATAGGTCAAGGCAAGACTGCTAAGGCTTTTGAGTTTGGTTTGAATGTTGGTGCCAAAGGATATCATATCTATCTTTCCGGCTCTACTGGAACAGGTAAAACAAGTTTTGCAAAAGACTATGTCAAAAAGTTTGCAAAGAAAAGAGAAGTGCCTAACGACTGGGTATATGTGTATAATTTTGATGATCCTAACCAACCTCTAGCTATAACTTTACCTGCCGGAAAAGGTAAAGAGTTTGTTAGCGATATGGAGGAATTCGTTAAAACCATATCTTCTGAGTTGCCAAAGGCTTTTGATAATAACGATTATGAAAATGAAAAGGGAAGAATTCTTCAAGAGTTCCAAGACCAAAGAACAGAATTAGTCGAAAAACTTAATAAAATTGCTGAAAAGCAAGGATTTAAAGTTAAGACTACACCAAACGGAATTTATTTCTTGCCTATTATAAATGGTCAGGCACTCAGTGAAGAAGAATTTAACGATTTAGATGATCAAGTTAAAAATAGAATTATGGCTAAATCCGGAAAAGTTCAATTAAAAACTATGGAAACCATAAGAAGAATTAAGGAGCTTGAAAAAGAAACAGAAGATAGTATTGAAGAATGGGAAAATCAAACTGCTCTTTTTGCTGTTGGAGTGCATGTTGATGATTTGATGAGTAAATATAAAGAATATCCTAAAATTGTTAATTACTTATATGAAGTTCAAAAAGATATTTTAGAGAATATAGATAAATTCGAAGAGGAAGATGTGCCTGATGAGGCACAAATGCTACTTCAAGGGATGCTAAAAAAGGATAACGAATCACCTACTAAAAATTATAAAGTTAATTTATTAGTAGACAATTCAAAAACAAAAGGTGCACCGATTGTTGTAGATTACAATCCTACTTTCTTTAATTTGGTTGGAAAGACTGAATATGATAACGAATTCGGAGCGATGACTACTGATTATACTAAGATTAAACCGGGATTATTGCATAAAGCAAATGGTGGATATTTAATATTACAGGTTAAAGATGTTTTATTAAATCCTATGTCTTGGGAAGCATTAAAAAGATGTTTAAAGACCGGAGAAATACTTATTGAGAATATGAAGGATCAAATGACTGTTGTTCCTGTTTCGGCACTAAAGCCTGAACCAATACCTCTTAATGTTAAGGTGGTTTTGGTTGGAACGCCGGATATATATCATTTATTATGGGAAGCAGATGATGACTTTACAAAGTTATTTAAGGTAAAGGTAGAGTTTGAAGAAGAGATGGACAATACTAGCAGTAACATTAAAAAGCTTGTAGGTTTTGTTAGTGCTTTTTGCGAAAAAGACCAAACTTTACCGTTCGACCCTAGTGGTGTTGCGGCTGTTGTTGAATATGCTTCACAGCTTGCCGATGATCAAAAGAAATTATCTACTAAGTTTACCGATTTAATTCAAATTCTAACTGAAGCCTCTGCATGGGCTGCTACTGAAAAGGCTGAAACAGTTTCGAGGGAACATGTTAGAAGGGCTATGATTGAGAAATTAAATCGTGTAAATAACTATGACAAGAGAATGCAAGAAATGATTTTAGATAATACTATTATGGTTGATACTATCGGTTCTACTGTTGGACAAATTAATGGTTTGTCAGTTTTAGACCTTGGCGACTGTATGTTTGGGAAACCTTCTAGAATTACAGCTAATACTTTTATTGGTAAGGCCGGAATTGTGAATATAGAGAGAGAAGCAGATATGAGTGGAACATCTCATACTAAAGGTGTATTGATATTAAGTGCATACATAGGTGAAAAGTATGCACAAGATTTGCCACTAGCACTTACTGCAAGTCTATGCTTCGAGCAATTATATGGCGGAGTTGATGGTGATAGTGCATCTAGTACAGAGATATATGCTATATTATCTAGCTTGTCTGATGCCCCTATTAACCAAGGAATAGCCGTTACTGGTTCTGTTAACCAAAAGGGTGAAATTCAACCAATTGGTGGAGCAACTCATAAAATTGAAGGTTTCTTTGATGTATGTAAAGCTAGAAAATTAACTGGAAGTCAAGGCGTAATGATACCTTACCAAAATATAAAAAATCTTCATTTGAAAGATGAAGTTATAGAAGCGGTTAGAGAAGGGAAATTCCATATTTGGCCAGTCAAAACAATAGATGAAGGGATAGAAATTTTAACTGGTGTTCCTGCCGGAAAGAAAAAGAAAGATGGCACTTATCCTAAGGGGAGCATAAATGCAATGGTATATGATAAGTTAAGGAAATATGCTCTTACTGTTGTCAATTTCGGAAAAGAAGAAGCCGGGACGAAGAAATATTAAGATGGTTAGTAAAAGGGCAGAAGAATCTGTCCTTTTATAGTAGGAATTTTGTTATTTTTGTAAAATTATTAATACTAGGAGGAGCAGAAAATGAAAATATTTACCAAAAAGATTTCTGAAAGTGGAACTGAATTTAAGGGAGAGATGGAACTTGAAACTTTTTCTAATAACGGAGACAAATTAAAAATGACTAAACCTGTTTCTTTTGAGGGAGTACTTAAAAAGGGTGACGATTTTGTTGAAGTTAGTGGAAAAATAAGTTTAGAATATACTACTGCTTGCCACTTATGTGGAACAGAATTTAAGCGCAATGATGCAATTGATGTGTTTGAAATTTACA
The DNA here is from genome assembly GCA_963635575.1 of bacterium. GTDB lineage: Bacteria > Bacillota > Clostridia > TANB77 > RGIG9151 > RGIG9151. The sequence goes on from CAVHFU010000010.1 coordinate 19,088, forward strand.
GAAGAGAGCCTACTGAAGATGAGTATAAACTTACTGGTGATGAAATAGAACTTGATGAAATGATTTTAGACAATTTAAGACTAAACCTTCCTGTTAGGTTTTTATGCAAGGATGACTGCAAAGGTGTTTGCACAAAATGTGGCAAGAATTTAAATTTTGAAAAATGTGAGTGCGTTGAAGAGGTAAGACCTTCTCCGTTTGATATTTTAAAAGATAGAATGTAATTAGATAAAATATTGAAAAATATATAATGTTTTCGGATTATTTGACGATATTTTACTATGAAAAATTATAATTTACTAATGAAAAGGTGAGATAAATAGATGGAAGAAGAAATTGCAGTTCTTGCTAAAATTCCGGTTAGTATACCGTTTACAAGCATTTCTTTTAATATTGTAATTACCGAAGTAATAGTTACGTCTTGGATTATTATGGCGTTGCTTATATTATGGGCGTATTTAGCTACGAGAAAGTTAAAAGCTGTTCCGACGGGTTTGCAAAACTCGGCGGAAATTGTTGTGGAAACAGTTAATAATTTCGTTAAGGGACTTATGGGTGAACATCATTATAGAGCATTCGCCCCATACATAGGAACACTAGGACTTTACTTATTATTTTCAAATACGCTAGGAGCATTATTTTTTGCAAAGCCACCGACGAGAGATTTCTCTATTCCGGTAGCTCTGGCGATTATGACTATTACATTGGTTATTGGTTCAAGTATTAAATATAGAGGCGTTAAGGGATGGTTTAAGTCATTATTTCAACCTACTCCAATTATGTTCCCGTTTAATTTGCTTGAATACATAATAAAACCGTTGTCATTGTGTATGCGACTTTTTGGTAATATTTTAGGAGCGTACATTTTAATGCATATGTTAATTCATTTCCCTGTTGTACCGTCTTTGGCGTGTCTATACTTCGACTTGTTCGACGGCGGACTTCAGGCATTTGTGTTTGTCCTTTTAACTACTCTTTATGTCTCTGAGGCTATTGAGGTTGAGGAATAATTTTTGAAAGGTGGTGGAATAAATGGTAACAACAGGAGCAATTGCAGCTGCAATCGCAGTTTTCACAGGTATTGGTGCCGGAGTTGGTATCGGTATTGCTACAGGTAAGGCCGTTGAAGCTGTTTCAAGACAACCTGAAGCAAGTGGAAAGATTCAAACAGTTTTATTGTTAGGTGCAGCGTTAGCTGAAGCTACAGCTATTTACGGCTTAGTTATAGCACTTATGGTAAAATAGTTAAAAATTATCCGGACAGGGCAACTCTTGCCTTGTCCGAAAAAAGATTTTTTAAAAGTGGGTGTGAATAATGTTCAAATTTGATGAAGCATTTTTTTCAAATTTTTTTATAACGATAATAAATTTATTGGTTTTGTTCTTTATATTAAAGAAGCTTTTATTTAAACCGGTTACTAATTTTATAGATAACAGAAATGGAAAGATAGAAGAAGCGATAAATTCTGCTAATTCTCTAAAAGAAGAAGTGGAAAATATGAAACAAGAATATGAGGATAAATTAAAGGGTGCCGGAGAAGAGGGTAAGAAAATTGTGGAAGAATACAGAGACAGGGCTAGTGTAGAGTATACTTCTGCAATAGATACAGCTAAACGTGATGCTCAAAAAATTATCGAAGATGCTAGACGTGAAATTGATGTTGAAAAAGATAAGGCTATTGCTGAACTTAAACAAGAAGTAGGAAATCTTGTTGTTACAGCGAGTGAAAAAGTAATTAAGAAGAATATGGATACAGAAACTAACAGAAAAATTATTTCAGAATTTATTGATTCCGGAGTTGCATAGAAGGGGATGAGGTTATGTCAGCAATTGAAAGAAGATATGCTGTGGCTTTAATGGATGCACTAAAAGTAAAAGACGAACAGCTTAAAGCAGATAAGGATTTGGCAGAATTTGCATATATGTTTAATAATAATTTGCAATTTAAAAAGATTTTGCTTGACCCAAGACTAGAACCACGACTTAAGTCAGATGTGGTAAAGGAGATTTTTGTTGATAATAACCCGATGCTTGTTAGCTTTATAAGTTTACTAATAGATAAGAATAGGATTAAATACATTGATGGTATTTCAAAAGAATACAGTGAACTGGCAAGAAACAAGAATAATGAAATTAAATTAAAAATTATCAGTGCAACCGGATTAACTGACGATGAAATTAACGGTATAACCGATAAATATAAAAAAGTTTATAATGCAGCAAATGTAAGTTATGAGCAATTTATAGATGAAAGTGTTATTGGTGGAGTAAAAGTCATAATAGGAAATAAAGTATATGATGGAACAATAAAGACTCAGCTTAATAATATGCTGTAAGGAGGAGATTAGTTTGACAATAAAACCTGAAGAGATCAGTGAAATATTGAGAAAACAAATTGAAAACTATGAAACTACAATAAAAACTGATGAAGTAGGATACGTAATTCAAGCCGGAGACGGTGTTGCTAAAGTCTATGGCTTAGACGATTGTATGTGTGGAGAGCTTATAGATTTCGGAGACGGAATCTTAGGAATGGCGATGAACCTTGAAGAGGACAGCGTCGGATGCGTTCTGCTTGGGGGAGAAAAAACTGTAAAAGAAGGAACAGAAGCTAAACGTACTGGCCGTTCGGTTAGTATTCCGGTTGGTGAAGGAATTATAGGAAGAGTTATTGATTCTATCGGCCGTCCGATTGATGGACTTGGCGATTATAAGGTCGAAGGATACCGTGATGTTGAATTCTTAGCACCTGGTGTTACAACTCGTGAATCAGTAAATAAACCATTACAAACAGGAATTTTAGCTATTGACTCAATGGTTCCGATTGGACGTGGCCAGAGAGAATTAATCATAGGTGATAGGCAAACAGGTAAGACTGCTATTGCGATAGATACAATTATTAACCAAAAGGGACAAGATGTTATTTGTATATATGTTGCAATTGGTCAAAAAGGTTCATCTGTTGCAGGTGTAGTTGAAACATTAAAGAGGCATGGCGCTATGGATTATACAATAGTAGTATCTTCTACAGCGAGTGACCTTGCACCGGCACAATATATCGCACCATATGCCGGATGTGCTATTGCCGAATACTTTATGTATGAAAAAGGCAAAGATGTTTTAATAGTATATGATGATTTATCTAAACACGCACAGGCTTATCGTGCAATGTCTTTGATACTTCGTCGTCCGCCTGGACGTGAAGCATATCCGGGAGATGTTTTCTATCTTCATTCAAGATTGCTTGAACGTGCTGCGAAAATGGATAAAGCGCATGGCGGTGGTTCTATAACTGCATTACCTATCATAGAGACATTGGCGGGAGATATTTCTGCATATATTCCGACAAACGTTATTTCAATTACTGATGGCCAGATTTATCTAGAGAGTGAATTGTTCTTTGCCGGTCAAAGACCAGCGGTTAATGCCGGACTTTCTGTATCTCGTGTTGGTGGTTCAGCACAGATTAAAGCTATGAAGAAACTTGCAGGAAGAATAAGAATTGATTTGGCACAATATCGTGAACTTGCTGCGTTTGCACAGTTTGGTTCAGACTTAGATAAATTTACAAAGGATAAATTAACACAAGGTCAACGTACAGTTGAAACTTTAAAACAACAACAATATGCAACATTGCCGGTTGAAAAACAAGTTGTAATTTTGTATGCAGTTGTTAATGGACATTTATCTGACATAGAAGTAAAAGATGTTGGAAGATTTAATATGGGTCTTGTAAAGCACGTTGAAGAAAAGGCTCCTGAGATTTTACAATCTATATCTGAAACTAAGGAGTTGAAACCAGAAATGGAAGAAAAATTACTTAAAGCTATTGATGACTTTAAGACTTGGTTTAAGGTGTAGACAAATTTGTGAGGTGAAATAGGTTGGCTAATGCACGTGAGATTAAGCTTAGAATTAAGGGTATTAATGAAACTAAAAAAATAACTAAAGCTATGAAGCTAATATCTGCCTCTAAGCTTAAAAAAGCAAAGCTTATGCACGAGGCAACATTGCCGTTTTTTAAGAAGGTTCAAGACATAATGACTGATATTTTGGCACATATGCCTGATATCGAGACTGTGTATTTTGATAAGAGAGAAAATAAGAAAAACAGAAAAATCGGATACATAGTTGTTGCATCTGATAAAGGGTTAAATGGTGGATTTAATCATAATATCATAAAACTTGCAGACAGCATAATCGACAAGAAAAATTCAGTTGTATTTCCAATAGGAAATGTTGTATTAAACCACGTCTTAAAAGAGGGTTATGAAGTTATCCAAGATTTTGGGTATAATGGAGAAATAAATGATATAGCAGTTTCACAAGAAATAGCTAATCATTTAATAGATATGTATAAATTAGAGATGATTGATGAATTACATCTTGTATTTACAGAAATGGAATCAGCACTTAGCTTAAAGCCAAGAGTAATTAAACTTTTGCCACTAGAAAAGGGAGAAGTTATAAATCCGGAAAAGAAAGCTGACGAGTTTATGAAATTAGAACTCGAGCCTACTCCGGAAACTGTACTTAATGTTTTGGCATCTAAGTATGTTAAAGGAATATTGTATTCAGGCTTGATAGAATCATACGTTAGTGAACATTCTGCTAGAATGAATGCAATGGATAATGCGACAAGCAATGCTGAAAAGATGATTAAGAAGCTTACATTAAATTATAATAGAGCAAGACAAGCTGCGATTACACAGGAAATTTCAGAAATTGTCGGTGGTGCGGCTAACGTTTAGAAAGTAGTAGTATAAAAAGGAGTGGTTATTTGTGGGAGAAGGAAAAATAACGCAGGTTATTGGTGCGGTATTAGATGTAAGATTTGAGAAAGAGGAATTGCCTTCTTTATATAATGCGATTCATATTCCATTTGGTGATTTTTATATAGTAGCAGAAGTTATGCAACACTTAGGTAATGATACTGTACGTTGCGTAGCTATGTCTGCAACAGAAGGATTAAAAAGAGGAATGAAAGCGATAGATACAGGTGCACCTATTACTGTTCCGGTTGGAGATGAAGTTTTAGGAAGAGTTTTTAATGTGCTAGGAGAACCGGTTGATGACTTGGGTGACCCTCATTCGACAGATAAATGGGCAATCCACAGAGATCCACCAACATTTACGGATCAAAAGCCTGTTACTGAAATTTTTGAAACAGGTATCAAGGTTATTGACTTACTTGCACCATACGCAAAAGGTGGAAAGATAGGACTATTCGGTGGTGCCGGTGTTGGCAAAACAGTTTTGATTCAAGAATTAATTAGAAATATAGCTACTCAACACGGTGGATATTCAGTATTTACCGGTGTTGGAGAACGTTCAAGAGAAGGTAACGATCTTTGGAATGAAATGAAAGAGTCTGGGGTTATCGAGAAAACAGCCTTAGTTTTCGGTCAGATGAATGAGCCTCCTGGAGCGAGAATGAGAGTTGCTTTAACAGGTCTTACAATGGCTGAATACTTTAGAGATGTTCAACATCAAGATGTACTTTTATTCGTAGATAATATCTTCCGTTTTATACAGGCAGGTTCAGAAGTTTCTGCGTTACTTGGAAGAATTCCATCTGCCGTTGGTTACCAACCAACATTAACGACTGACGTTGGTGCTTTGCAAGAGAGAATTGCGTCTACAAAGAACGGTTCTATAACATCTGTTCAAGCTGTTTATGTTCCAGCCGATGACTATACAGACCCTGCTCCTGCGACTACGTTTGCGCACTTGGATGCAATTACTGCTTTATCAAGATCTATTTCAGAACTTGGTATTTATCCGGCTGTTGATCCACTCGAATCATCATCGAGAATTTTGGATCCTAGAATTGTCGGAGAAGAGCATTATAATACAGCAAGAAAAGTACAAGAAATGCTTCAAAGATATAAAGAACTTCAAGATATTATTGCTATCTTGGGTATGGACGAATTGTCTGATGAAGACAGACAATTAGTATTTAGAGCAAGAAAGATTCAAAGATACTTATCTCAACCTTTCTTCGTTGCAGAGCAGTTCTTAAATATACCTGGAAAATATGTCCCTATTAAAGATACAATTCGTGGATTTAAGGAAATTATTTCCGGTAATATGGATGAATATCCTGAAAGTGCTTTCTTTATGGCAGGACCAATTGAGGATGTTATAAAGAATGCAGAGAATATGAATAAATAGGTATTGTAGAAAGAGGGAAGACAATGGCTAAAACTTTTAAATTTGAAGTTGTAACTCCTGAAAAAGTTTTCTATTCTAGCGATGTGGACATGATTATCTTTAATCGTGAAGATGGCGAAATGGGTGTTATGGCTGACCATATGCCAATGGTTGTTGCCGTAGATGTCGGGATGCTAAAAATTATAAAAGACGGAATGTATAAGTTTGCGGCGATTAGTGAAGGCTTTATTGAAATAACTGCTAAAGGCGTAACAGCCATTGTTGATGCAGCCGAATGGCCTGAGGATATAGATGTTGAAAGAGCCGAAAGATCTAAGAAAATAGCAGAGGATAAGTTAAAAGAGTATAGAAAAAATAAAGAGATGGAAACTTTATTAAAGCTTTCAATTGTAAGAGCTAATAACAGAATTAAAGTTGCTAAAAACCGCTAGTTTTATGTTGAATAGTTAACGAAATTATGATACAATTATTATAATTAGATGTGTATGTTACATAGAAACATATATATCGTAGGGGGGAATTAATTTGAAGAAATGTATCAAAATATTTAGTTTAGTGATTACTTTAGCAATTATTTTTAGCAATTTATCATTTGCAAGTTCTTTCTCAGACTATGAAAATGTTGAAAATGATAAAACGGAAGAAATTGTGGGAACGATTGAAGAAGGTACCAAAAAAGCTGCTAATACAGTAAATAGCTTAGCATATACAGTAGTTGAACAAATAAGTGATAAAAGCCTTCCAGTATGCGTAATCTTAATACTTTGGGGCTCAATACAATATTTTATCTTAGGTATAAGGAATTTATACAAGAAACGTCAAGGAATGTTACTAATGTGGGGAGCATTTACGTTCCTAGTTATAGCAAAAATAGTTAATTTTGTATATTGGTTTTTTACTAAAATAGCATAGATATTTTAATTTAAACAGGGTGGTGAGGATATGAAAGTTTTATTTGCAATAAGTACTGAAAAAGGTGCTAACCAGATTATTGATTTTTATAAATCTACTTACGGTGAAAAGATTGAGGCAACGAAGGTATTCTTCTTTAGGGCACTGCTTGAGACACTCCGAAAAAATAAAGACTTTGATAGAATTGTCATTCACGAGGAATTAGAGCCAACAGGTTCTAAAAATCAAGACGCAATAGATAAATATCTTTTTAATAATTTAGATAAGGTTACTGATGAGGCAGGACGTGCGGACATTATTATTATATGTACTGAACGTAGACAACAAAATGATAAATTCGTTAAAACTTTATTTAACTTAGGAATTTATAATGTTTTAACCGGGCAGGATAGAACTGTTGGAAAAGTATCTGAACTTATAAACAGACCTAGAACTAAAAAAGATGCGAAGATGTTTGTTGATGCAGATTTGACAGAAAATCCGTATGAGGCTGTTGATGCTGTTGATGAAATGGAATTAAGAAACACCATAAAATATTTTGAGAAGAATATTTTTAGTGAGGAAAAAATTGTTAACGGATTTGACAGTTTATATGAACAATATAATTTTGAAAAATTAAAACAGATTGTACCGTTTTTACCTGAAAAAGCAAGGGACGTATTACAACAAAAATCTAGTAAATATGTTGCACTAATGAGTTATACTCCAGAGAAAAATGGCGGCAAAAAGCACAGAGATGAACCGGAAAGGGTAAAAGTAGTAGAAGTTCCAGTTTATATAAATAGAGTGGAAAGGATTGAGCAGGAGCCATCTAGGCCGATAGAAAAAGAGACATCTGCTCCTCAAATAAAGGAAAATGTGTTAGAAAAACCAAAGATTGAAATGCCCAAGGCAGAATCAAAAGTTGAGCCTAAAGTAGAACCTAAGGTTGAAATACCAAAGGTGGAAATAGTGCCACCGAAGCCAGAACCAAAGGTTGAAGTACCAAAGGTAGAAATAGTAGAACCACCGAAGGTAGAACCGAAGGTTGAACCTAAAGTTGAGCCAAAGGTTGAAATACCAAAGGTAGAAATAGTAGAACCACCGAAGGTTGAGCCCGTAGTACAACCTAGAGTGGAAGAACCTCGAATTGTTAGACCGACAGTACCACAACCTGAGGTGACTCAAGCACCTAGGTACCAACCACCAACACGTATGCCATCAGTAGAGCCACAAATTCAAACTGTAACTCAAGTCATCGAAAAAGAGGTAATACGTGAAGTATCCGAGGCACCAAGGGATTATAAGAAAGTTGTTGCCTTCATCGGTGCACATAAAACCGGTTCTACATTCTTAATTACTTCGGTTGCAACTGCACTTTCAAATAAAGGTGTTAAAGTGGCTATTTTAGATTTAACTAAGAATAAAGATACGTATACAATATTTACCGGCGATGATGGAGAAGAAAGAGATGTCGCAGGAAATAGCTTAAGTAACCTTGTAATTGGTCAAAATCGTCCGTTAAAAGCAGGAAATATAAGTATATACACCGGTGTCCCAAGGACAGATAGAATTCCTAAGTTTGATGTATATAAAGTTATAGAAACAGCAAAAAAAGATAATTCAGTTGTTTTGATTGATTGCGACTTTGTAACATCTCAAGAGGTATTTAGATATGTACAAACAATATATGTAGTACAAGATATGGATATATTAAATGTTCTTCCGATAACAATGTTCTTAAAAGAATTAAAGAGTAACGAAATTGATTTGAGCAAGGTATCTATAATAGTTAATAAACATTTAAAAATGTCTATTAGTGCTACTAAATTGGTTGAGATGTTGACATTCTATGTTAATCCGGAAGTTTCAGTTTTTGAGGAATTATTGCCAAAGAACGTAAGAAGATTTATTGTTCCGTTTGATGAACAAAACTATTTAAGATATATGGAAAATTTATGTTTACGTAAGATGAACTTCTCCGGTTTCTCGGATGAGTTTAAACAAGCGATTGCAATTATTGTTCAAGACATCTTTCCAATCGGTGGATCTGGACCGATGCATAGACAACAGGCTGAAGATAGTTTTATAAAGAGTATATTTAGAAAAAGGTAATGTCATATTGATATTACCTTTTCTTTTAAATAATTTAATATACCGGCATCAGATGTAAAATTAAAAATAAGTTTGTAGGCAAAAAGTTCTTGATACTTTTTGCCGTATTTTTTATTTGCATCATAATCGCCATATTTGCCGTCACCAATAATAGGATGACCTATGAAAGCTAAATGTGCACGAATCTGGTGTGTTCTGCCTGTTATAAGTTCTACTTCTACGTAACTTGTTTCACTGTCTTCAGAGATTACATTATATTTTGTTGTGATTGGCATATAGCCTTCTTTTTTAGTATGGCTTACATATACCAAACTCTTTTTACTGTCTTTAAATAAATAATCATTTAGTATTGCACTTTTTTGTTTTAGATGTCCTAGTACTCGACATTTATAGAATTTACGAATTTCTTTGGCTTTTATTTTATCTTCTATGATTTTTAGAGATTCTTTATTTTTCGCAAATAACACAATTCCACCAGTGTTCCTGTCTAGTCTGTGGCAAGGATAAACATTTTTTGTGTGAAGATATTTATAAACGAGGTCTAAAAGGGAAGAATTATCTGTAGAAGTTAAAACTTCAATTCCTTGCGGTTTATTTACGGCAATTAAGTTACCGTCCTCGAATATTACGTTTATGATTTCGTCAGGCATATTCCAATAAATATCGATATTATCATCTGAAAGAACGTTTACGTTTTCAGATATTCTCTTCCCGTTTACTTTTATGTCTTTTTTTCTTAAAAGCTTTTGAAGAGTGGAGTAGGGTATATCTGGATATAAAGTGTTTATTACCTTTAATATTTTTAAGTTATTATGTTTTTTTGAAACTGTAAAAGTTATCATTTTATAACCCCTTTCAGCAGTTATTTCAATTCTGCAATTGTAACTCCTAAATCGCCTTCGCCGTAATTACCTAATCGATAGCTTTTTACGTGTGGGTTGTTTTTTAAGTATTCATGCACAGCCTTACGTAAAATCCCCTCACCCTTTCCATGCACAATTCGTATAGTTGTTAAGTTGGCGATAAGTGCGTTATTAATGTATTTATCTAATTCGTATAAAGCTTCCTCAACATGCATATGACGCAATGATATTTCAGTGGAAATTTCTTTTGCCTTTATTGCTGAACTTATTGATATTTTTACGCTATTAACAGTCGTTTTTTCAGTTTTTACAGGCTTTAATTTGTGTACACTGATTTTAGATTTCATTATACCGGCTTGAATAAATACATTTCCATCTTTATCCGGTAGAGATAGTACAGAAGCCTCTTGGTTAAACGAAGGAATATACACAGTCATTCCTACAATTATATCAAATGGTTTATAGTTATCTTCATCAGATGTACTGTTTTTATACGTTTTAGATAATTGTTTTTTGATTTTGCTTCTGGCATTGTCTAATTTTTTTGTAACATCTAAGTCTTTGGCTTTTTTAGCTTCTTTTATTTCACGAATACTTTCTTTAGCTGTTTCTTCAGCAGAGAGGAGTATATCAGTAGCTTCAGCTCGAGCGTTTTCAATTATTTTTGTTTTATATATTTCAAGCTTTTCTTTGCTCTCGGCAAGTTCTTTTTTTAGTTCTGTAATTTCTTTGAGTTGTCTTGCACTTTCTTCTTTTTCGTACGCAATTTTTTGCTTATCTTTTTGAAGTTCGGAAATTACGTCTTCAAAGTTTTGCTGCTCATTGGTTATGAAGTTTTTCGCATTATCCAATATTTCTTTTGTTAGTCCGAGTTTTTCAGAAATTGCGAAAGCATTACTTTTTCCGGGTAATCCGATTATGAGTTTGTATGTTGGATTAAGCGTTTCAACGTTAAATTCACAAGATGCATTTTTAACACCTTTTGTTGTTAAGGCATAAGTTTTCAATTCGCTGTAATGTGTACTTGCGACTGTACAAGCACCTTTTTTATATAAATATTCAAGAGTCGCAATAGCAAGGGCAGAACCTTCAATAGGATCTGTGCCGGAACCAAGTTCATCAACTAGCACTAATGAATTCGCATTAACATTTCTTGTGATTTTTATTATGTTTGTCATATGTGAAGAAAATGTGCTTAAGCTTTGTTCTATACTTTGCTCATCACCAATGTCTACGAATACTTTATCAAAAACAGCGATTTCCGATGATTCTAGGCAAGGGATAAACAAACCGGAATAGGTCATAAGAGTAAGCAAACCTATTGTTTTTAGTGTTACAGTTTTTCCGCCTGTATTAGGTCCGGTTATTATTAATGTTTTAAAATCTTTTCCTAGGTAAACATCAATAGGTACAACTTTGTCTTTCTCTATTAGTGGATGTTTGGCGGATTTTAGATTTACATAGCCGTTTTGATTTAATTTTGGCATAAATCCGTTCATATCTATTGCAAACTTAGCTTTTGCGAAATAAAAATCAAGTTTTGCTAGACATTTTACAAGATAATTTAGTTCCGTTGATATTTCTGTTATTTTTTGTGACAATTCAGTTAGTATTTTTTCTGTTTCTATTTTTTCTTGAATATATAATTCGTGGATTTTATTGTTTGCTTCAACTACGGAAAGTGGCTCGATAAATAGGGTGGAACCAGTAGAAGAAGAATCGTGAACAAGTCCTGGAACATTACTTCTGAATTCCTGTTTTACAGGTATAACATATCTGTCGTTTCTAAGTGTTACAATATTTTCTTGAAGATATTTTGAATATGAATTGCCACGTATAATTGAATTTAGTTTTTCTTGTATTTTTGATTCTTCGCTTTTTATTTGAGTACGTATTTTAAATAACTCTGAGGAAGCACGGTCAGATATATGGTCTACCGTATCTATTGCGTGGTATATGCTATCTTCAATAGATGGATTTGAATATAGATTTTCAAATATTTCTGAAAGTATAGTGAGATTTTCTTCACATTGGCTATAGTATTTTTTTAATGCTTTTGAACCACGCAATGTGTCTGCAATGTTTAGCAGTTCTTCTGGAGATAGGACAGAGTTTATTTCAGCACGTTTTATAGCAGTTCGTATGTCGTGAATAGAGGAAAATGCCGGTGTGCCAAACTGCAATATCATTTTTGTTGCTTCATCCGTTTCAGATAGCCTTTCTTTTATTTCTTCTATTTCAAATGATGGAGAAACTTTCTCACATAATTCTCTACCATAGGTTGTTGAAGCGAATTCTGTTAATTTAATTATTATTTTGTCAAGTTCGAGTGTTTTAAAATATTTATTCATATTTAAGTTCCTTTCTTTAAACTACACAAAAAATTCACAAAAATTATAGAGGAATTTAATGTTAGAACACAGAAATTATATCAAAAGATTGGAATTATAGCAATAATTCAAAGGAGGAATCTGTTAATGGATGAGTTAAATCAAAACGATAATTTAGTAAATGAAGAGGAAATGCCTAAAAAGAAGAGTAAGCTTGGAATGATACTAGGAATAATAGGCGGGGTAGTAGTCCTTGGAATAGTCATTTTATTAATATGTGTATTTTCATCAGTAAAATACAGATATTTTGGGTTAGTAGGTAATAAATTTGCGACTCTTACGAGTTACGTAGAGGATTTTGAAGAGGGCGTGTTTGGCAGAATTTTAAATACTAACTTTAATAATAAACTCACCATTAATACAGAGGTTAATGCTAAGGTAGAAACTGAGGACAAAGAAATATCTGCTTGGCTTAACGGATTTAATAGTGTCAAGTTAATTGCAAATGAAAATTCAGATATCAAAAATAATTATTTTGATTCAGATATAAAAATCGCATTAAATGGAGAGGACTTTATTCTTGCAAATTTACTTAGAAAAGATGATACTTTTTTGGCAAATGTAGATAAAATAACTGATGGGTACATATCTGCAGATAATACTAAACTTTCTGAATTATGGCAAAAGATAGGATATGAAGGACCTGAGAAATTTACATCACAAGTAGAATTTATTGAAGGATTTAAATTCTCAAGGAGTGAAAAAGCAGAATTATATAAAGCATTACTTAGGGTTGGAGATGCTTTTACTAAAGCTTTTGGAAAAGAAGATTTCTCTGAAGGAAAAGAAACAATTACTTATAATACAAAGTCTATTGATGCAAAATATATTGATTTTAAGATGAACTCTGTTGAAATGAATAATGGCGTAATTCGTGCATTAGAACAATTATTAAAAGAAGACAAGGCAATAGACGTTTTGCTAAAATTATCGAATGCTTATGATAATATGTATATTCAAGCAGGTTATGATGTTGAACCGTTTACTCGTGATGAATTTGTTGATGCAATTGAGTATATTTTAGAAGAAGTTAAAAAGCTTGAGTTTAGTGAAGAAGACGGAATGATAATAAGGCTTTACTATGAAGGAAATTCGATTGTAAAGGCTGAGGTATTTAATATGAATTATACAAGCAGTGTATTAAAGCTTGTAATGATTGATGATGGTAGAGAAAAGTATTATGAATATAATAATGGTCTTATGAACTATGTAGATAATGTATATATGGCTGAAAAAGATATTTGGACTCATACTATTGATGTAAATTATATTGATTATGAGACAGGCGAGTTTTTAGAAGATTATAGTGATACTATTGTTTTAACATTAAATTCTGCACAAAAAGATAACACTAAGTTAGTTATGACTTCGGATAACGGGAACTTTGAATATGTTTTAGAGGGAATAATTGACGGCAATAAAAAGAATGTTAATTACAGTATGATTGCGTCTGATGAAACATCAACTAATAATATTAATATAAAAGTTGAGATTGTTGAAAAGACAGAATTTGAAGAAAAGAGTGTAGAAAATTCATTTGATACGTCTACTGCTACTGATGAAGAAATTAATGCAAAGAAAGAACAAGTTCTAAAAAATTGGAATGATTTTTCGAGTAAAAACGAAAATAAAATTAGTCAGTTATATACTGCATTATCTATTTATGTTGGTTCTATGACCCAAATGGATGGCGATTACACGGCTAATGAGTAATTTGTATTGACAATTTATTGTCAGAATGGAGTTTTTTATGCGATTAGATAAATTTTTAAAGGTTTCAAGAGTTATAAAGAGAAGAAGCGTTGCAAATGAAGCTTGTGATTTGGGGCGTGTTAAAATTAATGAAAAAGTGGCTAAAGCTTTTTCGGAGGTTAAGGTTGGAGATATTATTGAAATTAAGTTTGGGGAAAATTGGGCGAAGTTTGAGGTGCTAAGTTTAACTCAAAGCATAAGAAAAGAAGATGCTGAGAATATGGTTAAGGTAATTGAGGGGTAGAAGAATGGTTGAAAAAAATAAAGAATATATAACCAATATACTGGATATGACTCATGAAGGAGCCGGCGTGGCAAAAATTGACGGGTTTGCTGTATTTATTGATGGTGCAATTACGGGTGAAACTGTAAAAATAAAAGTGGTAAAGGTTACAAAGAACTTTGCTTACGGAAAGTTACTTGAGATTATAGAAGCCTCCGGGAATAGACGACCTGTTAGTTGTGAGAATTTTAAAAAATGCGGTGGATGTTCACTACTTCATATGTCATATCCGGCAACTCTTGAATTTAAGCGTAAAGTGGTTAGAGATTCGTTTAAGAGAATCGGGCATAGAGATGTTGAAGTTGAGGAAACATTAGGAATGGAAGAACCTTATGCGTACAGAAATAAGGTTCAATTTCCTGTTGGCGAGAAAGATGGACGTGTTGTGACCGGTTTTTTCGCAGGACGTACTCACGATATTGTACCAATAACGGATTGTTCAATTCAGTCAAGAATTGCAAATAAATTGATTAACAATGTAAGGGAATTTTTTAGAGACAATAACATTTCGGCATATAACGAAAAAACAGGCAAAGGATTTGTAAGACATGTTATAATAAGGAATTCGGAAAAGTCCGGAGAAATTATGCTTATTTTGGTTACTAATGGCGAAGAGTTCAAACTAAAGGATAAATTTGTAGAGTTTATGACAGATAAATGTAGCAGAGTTAAGTCGATTATGCAAAATATAAACACCAAGAATACAAATGTCATTTTAGGTGAGAAAAATATAAGATTATATGGAAAAGATACAATAAAAGACTACATAGGAGAGTTTGTGTTTAATATTTCGCCTAATTCGTTTTTCCAAGTAAATGCAAGACAAACAGAAGTGTTGTATTCAAAAGTTCTTGAATTTGCGGGACTTACTGGTAATGAAATGGTATTTGATTTGTATTGCGGAATAGGAAGTATATCTCTATTTTTAGCTAAAAAAGCTAAAAGAGTGTATGGAGTTGAGGTGGTAAAACCGGCAGTACAGAATGCAAAGGAAAATGCAAAAGAAAATGGAATTACGAATACACTATTTTACTGTGGGAAAGCTGAAGAAGTAGTGCCGAGGTTATACGATGAGGGAATAACTGCCGATGTTGTGGTTGTAGACCCACCAAGAAGCGGGTGCGATAAGGTTTTAATTGATACTGTCTTGAAGATGAAGCCAAAGCGAATTGTGTATGTAAGTTGTAATCCCGGAACTTTGGCTAGAGATGTGGAAATGCTGGATGGGTATGAAGTGAAGAAGGTTCAACCGGTGGATATGTTCCCGTGGAGCTTTCACGTCGAGACGGTCGTTTTGCTGTCAAAAGTGAACACACCTAAGTAAGATAAGCTATTGAAATCAAAGGCTTCTCTGGGTTCTATCGTTAAACGGTAGAAATGAACCTGGAGAGGCCTTAGTTTTTATCAATGTTATCGGTCACGTGGAAACATATCCAGAATAGAGGGTTGACACTAGGGGATTGATAACAGACCAAGTGAACCCTAAAAGGGGTTCAATATTTTAAGTTGATATTGCCAATCCCAACCAAACGGTTTATATTGATAATAACTTCATCTGATTCATACCCGTACTTCGTCTTATTTCGATGATGTGTCCCATGCATCATCACAAATCATTTTTACGTAGCATAAGGCTACGGTCCTGCACCAGGTTCGGTGCGATTATCAATTATTCAAGAATCTAATAGTAGAGGAGGATTTAATGTTCACAAGAAAAGAACAGAGTTTATTTACTGACCCTTATTTCAAGATCGTAAGGGAAGAACAGCAGTATATTGAGGTTCAGTCTATCAACACCGGACACTGCTGGAATATTTTCAAGAATCAATTTGAACCTATCAGCAAGGTAAAACTGTATCACAAGCATAAAAGCACAGATCAGTATTATCACGAGCATAGGAACTGCAGAACGGTTGCTGAGGCCGTTAAGGAAATAAAAGAGCATGATGAACATGTTCTTCAGGAGGCGGAGCGAAAGAAAGAGTGTAAAGAAAGCACTCCAAAGCAAGAAAGTCGCCATTTGAAAGTTTACACGACGACTGGCTATAATTACAAATCAACACCGATGATTATGCTGAAAGGCGAATGGCTTAGAAGCTGGGGATTTGATACGGGAGTTGAAGTCGACGTTATCTGTGAAGGTGATGGAAGGCTTACAATTAAAGTGGTGAATGGGTGATGATATGGCGTTACGGTGAAATAAACTGTAACGCTATATTTTTAACATTTTGTAAATTTGGTATGAGAATACCAAAATATATTGACTAGGAATAATTCTGATGATATAATATCATTAAAAGGTTTAGAATGTCCTGCACCAGGAGGAACTGACGATGAACAAGAATGATGTAAGAATTGATAGAATATACTCCTTCTTCAATGCAATAAGAGGGAACAATACACCAAGTGAATACCAGAGCGTTCTAGCTATATTAAAAAAAGTCATGGTGCTGCAGAAGTGCGCATCCAATGAAATGGATTACGATGAATTGTACCAGCTAATGATGAGCGTAGCTGAGGATTTTGAAATCGGAAACCCATTCCCTGATAAGGAAAGATTTGTAGATATCTATAGAACGTTACAAGGGTTTGATGAAGTGACGTGGACAGATATTTTGGAATATGGTGATTCGAGAGCAAAGTTCAGAGCGCCGGAATCCGTTATTGATGAAATGGAGAATAACTTTACTAATGGAGTGCGGGAAGTCCTAATCGCTGAAGCTGAGAAGTTTTCACCTTTCTTAGAAAGAATAATTGAAACTCATTGCGAGGCTCATTTTACTCTGACAACAATGGATAATTTGTACTACAAGATTTTAACAGAAATGTTCGATGACAATAAAATGGTAGATGTTAAGCAAACGAACATTTACCAATATGAATTCACATCTGAACGTTTCGACCTGATCCTTGCGGTTCCGGTATTTGGCGTAAGGGATAAGGCGGATGAAGGCTCAGAGTTCATCTGTAGAGAATATGACATGATTGCAGCAGAGAATCTGGCTCTTCATTTAAGAAGCGAGGGTGTGTTGTCTATCGTGCTTCCAGCCAAAATTACATTTGGCAGCGGGAATGTAAAAGAATTAAGAGAGTTTCTACAGTCAATGTACTGCCTAAAAGAGATTGCAGAACTCCCTGCGGGAATCTTTGAAAATACCGGCGTGAAGACATTCCTCTTCAAGATAACAACTGGAAGAACGGATGAGGTCACTATTAAACGTTTTGTATTTGAAGATGAGAATGCTCGTAAGAGTGGCAATAAAAAGCTTGTTCTTCAGGACGATACCTTTGTTCTTGAAGATGAATTAACGGATATGGGTGACTGGAATGTTGACCGTATCTTTGAATCTCAGGATGAGGATTGGATTAAGTTTCAGGAGTCAAATGTGAAGAAGCAGGAGCTTGGAACTGTTGCAACAATCTTCAGAGGAAAATCTGTAAATCGCAAAGAACCGAATGGAAGTATTGGAGTTGTTAATATTTCCAATATAGGCGAATACGAGATTGACTATTCTTCACTCGACCATATTGAGGAAGAGGAACGCAAGGTAACGAATTATATCCTTCAGACAGGGGATCTACTGATTCCGGCCAGGGGTACTGCTATTAGAGTTGCTATTTTTGAAGAACAGCCGTATCCGTGCATTGCATCATCAAATGTGATTGTAATCAGAGCAACAGATGTGAGCTTATCTACAACTTTCTTGAAGTTGTTCTTTGATAGTCCGCTTGGAAGAAAGATGCTTGTTACAAGGCAGCAAGGAACAGCTGTAATGAACATCAGCTACAAAGAGCTGAATAATATCGAAATCCCGCTTCCATCAATAGATGAGCAGAATTCGATTGCAGAAGAATATACAAGAGAGCTTGAAATCTATAAGAAGTCGATCCAGGCTGCAGAAAACAGATGGAACTCGACGTTAGCTAGACTTCAAGGAAGAATATAAGGAGGTCGTTTAATGTTAGGAGCGATTATCGGTGACATTGTGGGGTCACGTTTCGAATGGAATAATAATAGGAGTAAGGATTTTGAATTTCTCACATATAAGTGCTTTCCCACAGACGACAGCATTATGAGTCTGGCAGTGGCACAGGCAATTCTGGTTAGCAAGCCAGATCATAGTGACTTGTCTAAAAATGCTGTTGAATGCATGCAGGCGGTTGGAAGAAATTATCCAAACTGTGGTTATGGAGGAAACTTCTATGATTGGATCTTCTCAGATAGCCCTGAGCCATATAACAGCTATGGCAATGGCGCAGCGATGAGAGTGAGTGCTGCGGGATTTGCAGCAGAAAGCTTAGAGGAAGTAAAACTGCTTTCTAAGTTAGTTACAGAAGTGAGCCACAATCATCCAGAAGGTATCAAAGGTGCCGAGGCTACAGCAGTTGCAATATATATGGCGAAAACCGGTAGCAACATGCTGGAGATAAGAGATTATATTGACAAGAACTATTATCCAATGGATTTCACACTGGATGAAATAAGAGATACGTATCAGTTCAACGAAACGTGCCAGGATACAGTGCCTCAGGCATTGACAGCATTCTTCGAATCAACTGATTTTGAAGATGCAATTAGAAATGCTATTTCCATTGGCGGAGACAGTGATACAGTTGCAGCTATTTGCGGCGGTGTTGCGGAAGCATACTACGGTATCCCTACAGATATCAGGAAACATGCGTTAACATTCCTGGACCAGCAATTGATGCAGCTGCTTATTTTGTTTGAAAATAAGTATCCGCCAATTATGGAGAAAAAACGTGATGACATGAGCGTTAGCATCAAACGTTCTGCCAAGAAAAAGGTAAAGACGGGAGGTCGTGAAAAGATGATTCAGTCTGCTTCAGCTACTGCAGATCAGGAACTGAAAGAATCAATTCCTGAGAATGAAGAAACAACAAGCAAGAAGTTATTTGCTCATCTTTATGAGGCCTGCAATATACTTCGCGGACCTATTAATCAGGACGAATTCAAAGATTACGTTACACCAATCTTGTTCTTTAAGAGAATTAGTGATGTGTATGATGAAGAAACACAAGATGCTTTGGAGGCTTCAGGTGGGGACGAGGAGTTCGCTGCCTTTGATGAGAATCACAGTTTTATTATTCCAGATGGTTGCCATTGGAACGATCTCAGAAATGCAAGCAAGAATGTGGGTCTTATTATTGCAAAGGCTATGAATGGTATTGAACGAGCAAATCCTGAAACGTTGAGTGGCGTATTTTCAAGTTTTGATGGTGTTACATGGACAGATAAATCCAAGCTGACAGATGAAAGATTAAAAGACCTGATCGAGCATATGTCTAGCTTGAAGGTTGGAAATAAGAATTATAGCGCAGATGTAATGGGAGATGCATACGAGTATCTCATAAAGAAATTTGCTGATCTTTCAAAGAAGAATGCAGGTGAATATTACACTCCTAGAACAATTGTCAAGCTTATGGTAATGCTTCTGGATCCGAAACCTGGTGACACGGTTTATGA
>CAVHFU010000011.1:0-38761 GCA_963635575.1 bacterium
GAAAGGGTATGTTTATATAGTTGTTTTTGACCTTATAAACATATTATACGAGGAGAATAAATTATGAAAAAAGTTTTGCTAAAAATAGACGGAATGACTTGTTCGGCTTGCTCGTCAGGATTAGAAAAATACCTAAACAAGCAAGAAGGAATAAAAGAGGCAACTGTAAACCTTATAATGAATAATGCAAGTGTAGAGTATGACGAGAGTAAATTAACTCTTGACCAAGTGGAAAAATTCGTAGAAAAGGCGGGGTTTGTTAGTCTTGGAATTGACAATTTTGAAAGAGAAGAACATAAAAAATCAAATGAAAAGTACAAGCTTATTTGGATTTCTGTAATTTCGATTTTAATTTTATATGTGTCAATGTCACATATGGTTGGCTTACCGGTTATACCATTTTTGCATATGATAAATCATCCAATTAATTATGCTGTTTCTCTACTTTTGATGACAATAATTGTTTTGTTTTTCGGAAAAGATATATTAAGAAACGGCTATAAAAATTTAGCTCACCGAACTCCTAATATGGATACGTTAGTAACAATAGGTGTCTTGGCAAGTTTTCTATATAGTATTTACGGAACAATTCAGATATTAAACGGAAACACATCATATGTAGAAAAGCTTTATTACGAATCGGCTGCAATTGTAATATTCTTCATAAAGATAGGAAAATATGTTGAAAGTAAAAATAAAGATAAAACTAAAGAAGCTTTGCAAAACCTTATGACAATTACACCAAACAATGCAATAATTATACGAGACGGAAAAGAGATTACTGTTACATTAGATGAGATTCAAAAAGGTGATACGGTAATTTGCAAACCGGGTGGAAAAATAGCGGTTGATGGAGAAATAATTGAAGGTACGACACATATAAATGAGTCATTTATAACTGGAGAAAGTGTACCAGTAAAAAGAGAAACAGGTTCAAAAGTAATAGCAGGAAGTATAAATTATGAAGGAACAATAAAGTACAGGGCTGAAAAAATAGGAAGAGAATCAACTGTTTCTGAGATAGTAAGACTTGTTGCAAATGCGACAACTACAAAAGCCCCAATTGCACAAATTGCAGATACAATAAGTGGGTACTTTGTTCCGGTTGTTTTAGCTATTTCAGCAGTGGCTTTTGTGTTATGGCTTGCTTTTACAAAAGATATTGCATTTGCAATTAATATTTTTGTAAGCATATTGGTAGTGGCTTGTCCTTGCAGCTTGGGACTTGCTACCCCTTTAGCAATAGTAATTGCTTCGGGAAATGCAAGTAAAAAAGGAATTTTGATAAAAACAAGCGAAGCATTAGAAAATGCACACAAGGTAAAAACAATATGTTTTGATAAGACAGGAACTTTAACAAAGGGCAATTTAAGCATATCAAAGATATATAATTACAGTAAATTAGATGAAAAGGAATTACTTAGAAAAGTAGCTAGTCTTGAGAATAAATCTGAGCATCCGATAGCAAGAGCAATAGTAAATCATGCAAAACAAGAAAATATAGAGCTTGAAGAAATTAAAGAATTTGAGGCAATTGCAGGATATGGAGTTAGCGGAAAAACTTTAAATGGGGATAGCTTATTAATCGGAAACAACAAGTTAATGGAGGAAAATGGAATAAAAATTGAAAATCCGGAAGATGAGCAAAATCTTATACAAGACGGAAACAGCATTTTATTTGTAAGTATGAATGGAACGCTAATAAGTTTAATCGGTGTAAAAGATACACTAAAGGATAATGTTTGTGAGGTTGTAGACGAGTTAAAGCATAAGAATATTGACGTTGTAATGTTAACAGGTGATAATGAGAAAACGGCTGAGATTATTGCTAAGCAAATAGGCATCGACAAGGTAATTTCAAACGTTACACCAAAGGAAAAAGCAGAGAAAATAAAGGAATTAAAGAAAAATGGAATGGTAATGATGTGTGGTGACGGAATAAACGATAGTGTTAGTTTAGTAACAGCAGATATAGGAGTTTCGATTTCATCAGGCACAGATATCGCGATGGATTCAGCAAGTGTTGTGTTTATGAATGACAATATTGAGAAGATGAATGATTTGCTTGAAATAAGTAGGAAGACAATACGAAACATAAAGCAGAACTTGTTTTGGGCGTTTTTCTATAACGTATGTATGATACCTATTGCTTGTGGAATTTTAAAACCTTGGGGAATAGAATTAAATCCAATGATTGCGGCATTTGCTATGACGATTAGTAGTTTGACAGTTGTACTAAATGCATTAAGACTAAAGACAAAGTGAAAAGAGGTAATAAAAATGGGAAAGAAAAAGGTTGTAAAGAAAAAACAGAAAATAAAGGAATGTTACTAGGAATATGCGTGGTACTAGTGGCAATAGTAATTATTTTTGGAGTAATAGCAACCGGCAAGTCAAGCAATGCACAATCTGATTCGGATAGTAGCGATATATCGAAGTTGGTTGTCGATGAAAATGGAAATATAAATATAGATGTTACGAATGTATCAGACAAAGCAACTTTTTATAATTACGATGCAGACGGTGTAACGATAGAACTATTTGCAGTAAAGGCATCTGACGGAACAATACGTACGGCTTTTAATACGTGCCAAGTTTGTAGTCCATCTCCTTTAGCATATTTCGTTCAGCAAGGAAAAGCTTTTATTTGCCAAAATTGTAAAAATTCATTTATGACAGATAAAATAGGAATAGAAAAAGGAGGATGTAATCCAATACCTATAACCGAGGCGGAAAGAATTGATTCTGGAAACACGATAACGATTACAAAAGAGTTTGTAGAAAGCTATAAAGAAAATTTCGATAAATAATAAAAAAACACTTACATCATTTCAAAAAAAGTGGTAATATACCATAGTAATGAAAATCAATGAGTAGCAGAAATGTGTAAATCCAATTGAATTTGGGTTTACACATTTTTTTTGCTTAATTTTTTAGAATAGGAGAGTTGAAGTATGGAAGAGGTAAGTAAAAACAGTATGGCAAATGTTCCAATGAAGAAGTTGTTTTGGAAAATGGGGTTACCTATGATTATATCAATGGTATTACAGGCTTTGTATAATGTTGTAGATAGCATATTTGTAACTAATATGGGTGAAAAAGGTGTAATAGCCAATCAGGCATTAACAGTAGCATTCCCTATACAAATTTTAATTATAGCAATAGGTGTAGGAACAGGAGTAGGACTAAACGCATTACTTTCCAAAAGTTTAGGAGAGAAAAACTCTGAAAGAGTCAATAAAATTGCTGGAAACGGAATATTTTTAAGCATTTGTATATTTACTGTATTTTTGCTTTTTGGAATTTTTGGCTCAAGATGGTTTATAAGCCTTTTCGCAGAAGGAAATTCAGAAGTAATATCTATGGGAACAACATATTTACAGATTTGTTGTTGCTTTTCACTAGGGGCAATAGGATATACAGTTTATGAGAGGTTTTTGCAATCGACAGGTAAAACAATGCTTTCAACAATATCTCAAATTGCCGGTGCAGTTACAAACATTGTTTTAGACTATGTATTTATTTATCCTTGCAAAATGGGAGTGGCAGGTGCTGCATGGGCTACAATAATAGGTCAATTTGTTTCTTTAGGATTTGCAATGACATTTCACTATACCTTAAACAAAGAAATAAATGGCAATATAAAGTATATAAAGCCGGAATTTAGTTTAATAAGGGGCATTTATAATATAGGAATTTCAGCTGCAATTATGCAAACGTTATTGTCAGTAATGATGGCAGGGATGAATGCAATTCTTGGACTAGCACACGCAAATTCTACAATATTAGTAGGTTCATTTGGAATTTATTATAAAATTCAGCAAATTGCGTTATTTTCGGCATTTGGATTGTCCAATACAATTATTTCTATTTTGTCATTTAACTATGGAATGAAAGATAAAGAAAGAGTGAAAAAATGTATTAGATATGGAATAATAGACACATTTATAGTTACATTAATTTTAACAGGTATATTTGAAATTTTTGCCACTCCACTTTCTGGTTTATTTGGGCTAACAGGAGGTTCAACAGCAGAGATAATAAATATATGTGCAATAGCTTTAAGAATTGCAAGTATAGGCTATGTATTTATGGGATTTTCAATTGCGGTACAAGGTATATTGCAATCTTTAGGATATGCTATAAAGCCATTGGTAATTGCACTTTTAAGATTAGTAGTTTTCGTATTCCCAATAGCATATTTATTTACTTTGTCAAGTAATGTCACAAGTACAGTATGGTGGACATTCCCGATAGCTGAAATATTGACGGCAGTAATATCTCTTGCCATTTTGAAGAAGGCATATGATGAAAAGGTAGAAACAATAAAAGATGTAGCTTTAGTATCAATAAAATCAAATCCAAGATTGATTATATCTATAACTCGTGAACATGGAACAGGTGGAAAAGAAATTGCAAGAAGAGTGGCAGAGAAATTAAAAATTGGATTTTATGATAAGGAGGGAATAAAGAAATATGCTATTGCTCACTCAATGATTGAAAATAACTATACAGACGATGAACTTTATAAATTCTATTTATCATTGGATGCAGAAAAGGATTCTATAATCAAACAAGCTGAAACAATCAGAAAAATAGCATCAGAAGAGGAATGTGTAATTGTTGGAAGAGGCGCAGATTATATATTAAAGGATAATTATAATTTAGTAAAAATATTCCTGTATGCTCCGATTGAGTACAGAGTTGATAAAGTTAAAGAGATGTATAACGATACATATAAAGAAGCAAAAAAACACATATTAGATTCAGATAAATCAAGAGCATCATACTATGAGGTAATTACTAACCAAGTATGGGGTCAGAAAGAAAATTATGATTTATGCTTGAACTGTGAAATTGGAAGTGAAAAAGTAGTAAACATTATATGCAGTTATATACAACAAAGCGTAGAAAATAAGTAAATCTAATTATTCATCAAAAATTCACAGTAAGAACACACAAATCATATTTCAATGCGATACAATAAAAACACAGGGGGGATTTATCTATGATAAATAAAAAAAGTATAGTGTCTATGTTGGTTGCATTAGCAATGCTATTTACATCTAACTATTCTTTGGCTGTAAATAGCAGTACAAAAATCGTATTGACGGACGATAACATTACCGTAAATGGCGAAGCAATATCTAAAAATTCAAGCGATGATGTATATCTTTCAAAAGATATGGATAATGGTGGAACGAGTGAAGAAGCAAAAAAAGCTAACATTAGTGTAGATAATGTGATAAATATTAAAAAGAGCGGAACATATGAATTTAACGGAACTTTAACTGATGGTCAAATCGCAGTAGATACGAATAATATTAATGGTGATGTAGTTATTTTATTAAATAATGCAAATATAACTTGCAAAAATGCACCGGCAATTTTTGTTTATAATAAAGAGACTGACTCATCAGTATGTAATGTAATTATAAAAACAGAAAAGAACAGTCAAAACTATATTTCGGGAGGACTAATAAAGCAAAGTGTTGAAAACTGGACAGACCAAGAAAAAATCGTATATAGTATAGAAAAAAATTATAATGACGAAGGGCAATATTTTGAAAGATATAAGTATGATGGGGCAATTAGTTCAGATATTTCGTTAACATTTGAAGGTGAAGGTACTTTAACTATCGAATCTCAAAGAGAAGGAATAGAAGTAAAAAGAAATATAATCATAAATAGCGGAAATTATATTATAAATTCAACTGAGGACGGAATGAATGCTGCACAAGATAACGAAAGTATTATTACAATAAATGGTGGTACAATTCTTGTAAATACTGCAAAAGACGGCCCGCAAGGCGATGGAATAGATTCAAACGGATACTTATATATAAATGGCGGAGAATTGTATATCTTTTCAAACCCTACATCACAAGATAGCGGACTTGATTCCGACTTGGGTATATATATAAATGGTGGAAAAATCATAGCAACTGGAAATATGTATGATGAAATTAAAGAGGATTCAAAGCAAAATTCGGTTACTTTACAGTTTAATAAGACAATAACTGCGAATACATTAATTACTTTAGTAGATGAAACTAATAATCCGGTAATGGCATTTGAAACGGATAGGGATTATATGGTTATGACCTTTAGTGTACCTGGACTTGAAGGAAAAAATTATACAGCATACGAAGGTGGAAAAGTTGAAGGCACAAAAGTAAATGGACTTTATACAGAAATGACATCCTATACACTAGGTACTAAGATAGATTCACAGGTTTTAACAGGAAGTTCGCGCCCCTTTGGAGGGAAAATGGATTTTTCAAATAGAGCTACTGTGAATATAGGTTTAGTAGTCAGTATGGGCATATTATTTACCTTAGCTTTGGTGGGGGCGATAGTTTTAATAATTATGAAAAAAGGAAATATAGCATCTTTATTATTAGGACTTTTAGCCGGAGTATCCATTACTATAATGATAGTTTCAATCTTAAATGTAGGTAAACCACAAATGCCTAGAGAAAATGGTGAATTTGGCAGACCACAAATGAGTGAATTTAATGATCAAAGACCACCGGAATCAAGAAGATAGAATTAACATGCAGAAAAAATGAATTAATTTGTTTGACATAGCAATATAATTTATGTAAAATGAATGGGGGATATTTAGTATAAAGAGGTGGTTAATTTATGTATAAGATAGTAAAAAAAGAACTACTAAATCCAACTGTATGTAAGATGGTAATTTCAGCCCCTTTAGTTGCAAAAAAGGCTGAACCCGGTCAATTTATTATACTTAGAACAAATAACGATAGTGAGAGAATTCCTCTCACTATTGCTGATTTTAACAGAATAGAAGGTACTGTAACTATCATTTACCAAATTGTCGGTGGAAGTACAATGGAACTAAACAGAAAAACGGAGGGTGAATATATAGAGGATTTTGTTGGACCTTTAGGTGTTAAAAGTAAACTAGAAAATCTGAAAAAAGTTGCCATTGTTGGTGGCGGGGTAGGTTGTGCAATTGCATATCCTGTTGCTAAAAAGCTAAATGAAATGGGAGCTGAAGTCCACGCAATAGTTGGCTTTAGGAATAAAGATTTAATTATATTAGAGGATGAATTTAAGAAAGTAAGCGATAAGTTTGTAGTTATGACGGATGACGGAAGCTATGGCGAGATGGGACTGGTAACTAACGCGCTTGAAAAATTGATTGTAGACGGTAACAAGTACGATGAGATTTTTGCTATTGGACCTGTTATAATGATGAAATTTGTAACTGAAGTTGCTAAAAAATACGGCATAAAAATTACTGTAAGCATGAATCCGATTATGATTGACGGAACAGGAATGTGTGGTGGGTGTAGACTTACAGTTGGTGGCGAAACTAAATTTGCTTGTGTTGATGGCCCGGATTTTGACGGAGCATTAGTAGACTTTGATGAAGCAATGAAACGTGGAAGCATGTATAAAGAGTTTGAGGCTCATGCACGTGAAAAAGAATGTAACTTGCTTAAAAAGGAGGTAAACTAATATGCCAAACATGGAGCCCAATAAAACTAAGATGCCTGTTCAAGAAGCAAACATAAGAAATAAAAATTTTGATGAAGTAGCATTAGGATATACATTTGAACAAGCAGTGAATGAAGCTAAGAGATGCTTAAATTGTAAAAACAAGCCATGTCAGTCAGCGTGTCCTGTGGCTATAAATATACCGGCTTTTATAGAAAGAGTAGCAAATGAAGATTTGGAAGGCGCATATGATATTATTTCGCAGTCTAGCTCATTACCAGCGGTTTGTGGGAGAGTATGCCCACAAGAAAACCAATGCGAAGGGAAATGCGTAAGAGGAATTAAAAATGAACCGGTTGGAATAGGAAGATTAGAGAGATCTGTTGCAGATTATCATAGAAAAAACTGTACTAAGAATCCAAAAGTCCCTGAAAAAAACGGACATAAAGTAGCAATTATCGGTTCGGGCCCTTCTGGACTTACTGTTGCGGGAGATTTAGCAAAAATGGGATACGATGTAACTATTTTTGAAGCTTTGCATTTAGCCGGTGGAGTTTTAGTATATGGAATACCTGAGTTTAGATTACCTAAAAATATAGTTGAAAGTGAGATAGATAATTTAAGGAAGTTAGGTGTAGATATAGAAACTAATGTCGTGATTGGAAAAACAATTACGATTGATGAACTATTTGAAAGTGGCTATGAGGCAGTTTATATTGGAACAGGAGCAGGATTGCCTAGGTTTATGAATATACCTGGAGAAAGTTTGAAGGGTGTTTATTCTGCAAATGAATTTTTAACTAGGATTAATCTTATGAAATCATATAAAGAAGACTCAAGGACACCCATAAAACGCGGAAAAAATGTAGCCGTTGTTGGGGGCGGTAATGTGGCAATGGATGCTGCAAGATGTGCTAAACGTCTTGGAGCTGAAAATGTGTACATAGTTTATCGTAGAAGTGAGAAAGAACTTCCGGCACGTTTTGAAGAGGTAGAACATGCTAAAGAGGAAGGAATTACTTTTAAGACACTTACTAATCCGATTGAGATTTTAGGTGACGAAAATGGAAATGTAGTCGGTATTATTTGCACTGAAATGGAGCTTGGTGAACCTGATGAGAGCGGAAGAAGAAGCCCTGTTGTAAAGGAAAATTCAGATTTTAAAATTGATGTAGATACTGTGATTATGGCAATAGGAACTAGTCCTAATCCACTTATTAGCAGTACAACAAAGGGACTTGAGATAAATAAAAGAGGGTGCATTGTTACGAAAAGTGAGTATGGGGAAACTAGTCGTGACGGTGTGTTTGCCGGTGGAGATACTGTTACAGGAGCTGCAACGGTTATATTGGCTATGGGAGCGGGAAAAAATGCAGCTAAAGCTATTGATGAATACATAAAAAAGGTGGACTAAAGTCCACTTTTTTTATCCAAAACATATGTTTTTAATCTATATTTTTTTCATATTTACAATCTTGGTTTGAGCAAATTAGTTTTTTGCCTTTTTTATACATAAAGTTTTTGCATTTTGGACATTTTTCGTCCGTTGGGGGATCCCAAATCATAAAGTTGCAAGCTTTGCTGTTTTCACAAGCATAGTATTTTTTACCGTGCTTTGTTTTCTTTATTAATATTTTTCCGCGACATATAGGACATTCATATGGTGTTTCTTCGACAATTGGTTTTGCGTTTCTACATTCAGGAAATCCGGGGCAAGCTAAGAATTTTCCGTATTTTCCCTGCTTAATTACCATCATTCTTCCGCATTTTTCGCATTTTACATTACTTTCTTCATAGGTTAGCTCAACTTTACCGATTTTTTCTTCTGCTTCTTTTAATGTTATTGCGAATGGATCGTAAAAGTCTTTTATTACATCTTTCCATTTTACTTTGCCTTCTTCAATAGCGTCTAGTTTATCTTCCATAGAGGCTGTAAAGGTAACATCCATTATATCCTTAAAGTTTTCTTCGAGTAGATGTTCAACAATTGTTCCGAGTTCGGTAGGGTACAGAATTTTCTTTTCTTTTTCTATATATCCACGAGTGATAATTGTTGTTATTGTCGGAGCATAGGTACTTGGACGTCCGATTCCTTTTTCTTCTAATGCTTTTACTAAAGATGCTTCTGAATATCTTGTAGGTGGCTCAGTAAAATGCTGGGAAGGAAGAAGTTCTTTTTCGGATAACTGTTGTTTTTTTTCTAAGTTAGGTAAAATTACGTCTTTTTCATTTTGATTTTCTTCTTCGGTTGCTTCTGTATATAAGGTCATAAATCCTGGAAATTTTATTTGTGAGCCGGATGATTTAAATAAGTAGTCATTTGCTGTAATGTCTATTGATAGGGTAGTAAATATTGCCGGTGTCATTTGGCTTGCCATAAATCTTTCCCAAATTAACTTGTATAGTTTATATTGCTCATTTGTAAGCGAAGATTTTGCTTCTTCAGGAGTTATTGAGATATATGAAGGACGAATTGCTTCGTGGGCATCCTGAGCGTTTTTCTTCGTTTTATATATGTTTGGTGTGTCAGGGTAGAAGTCCTTACCGTATTTATCTAAAATTATTTTTTTTGCTTCTTCTTGAGCTTCAACAGAGATACGTGTAGAGTCTGTTCTCATATATGTTATAAGTCCGACTGTTCCGTGACCTGCAACGTCTAGTCCTTCGTAGAGCTGTTGGGCTATCATCATTGTTTTTGAGGTGCCATATCCATATTTTCTAGATGCTTCTTGCTGAAGTGAGCTTGTTATAAATGGGGGAGCAGGGTACTTCCTTTTTTCGCCCGGTTTTATGTTTGAAACTGTGTATTTTGCATTTTTTAAGTCTGAAACTATTTTATCTACTTGAGATTTATTAGTTAAGTCAAGTTTTTTATTTATTGTGCCATAGAACTTAGCTTCTAGAAGTTTCTTGGATTTTTTATCTTCTAATTTTGCTATTAATGTCCAATATTCTTCAGGAATGAATTTTTCTATTTCAGACTCACGATCCGTTATTAGTTTTAATGCAACGGATTGTACACGTCCTGCACTAAGTCCTTTTTTTACATTTTTCCAAAGCAGTGGACTAATTTTATATCCCACAATTCTATCTAGTACACGTCTTGCTTGTTGGGCGTCTACCAAATCCATATCGATATTTCGAGGATTTGCGATAGCTTTTTTAACTGCATTTTCAGTTATTTCATTGAATGTAACTCTTTTTAAGTTTTCGACAGGTACATCGCCTAGCAGATATTTTAAGTGCCAAGATATAGCTTCTCCTTCACGATCAGGGTCGGTTGCGAGAAAGACTTTTTTACATTTCTTTGCAGTGCTTTTTAATTCTTTTATAAGTGATGCTTTTCCGCGTATATTAATGTATTTCGGTTCAAAGTTATTTTCTATATCAATTCCAAGTTGGCTTTTAGGTAAGTCACGAATATGTCCCATTGAGGCAAGTACTTTGTAGCTGTTTCCTAAAAATTTTTTTATGGTTTTAGATTTTGCTGGTGATTCTACAATAATTAAGTAGTTAGCCATAATTTCCTCCAATTCTGTTGCAAAAGAGCAACAAATATAATCCACATAGAGTGTACATTAAATAAAAAGAATATGCAACAGTTTTATGCGTTTATTACATATTTTTGCCCAGGAAGTTCGGTAACATACCCATTTAATTCTAGTATGGTCAATGTTTCCAGTATTTCTGATAATGGCAAGGTGGTTTTAGTTACTATTTCGTCTATTAGGATTGGAGTTAAAGATAACAAAGAGTATATTTTATTTTCTTTGTCGGATAAATTGACAGGAGTAAATAAAGAGAGCTGTTTGGGTGGAGTTATTTGGGATATTTCTGTATAAATGTCCTCTAAAATATCTTGTGAGGTTGTTACAATTTTTGCACCGTCTTTTATTAGGGAATTTGTTCCGTCAGATGTAGAGTCGAATATACTTCCAGGTACTGCATATACATTTCTTCCATATTCTCCGCATAGTCCGGCGGTTATCATTGTTCCGCTTTTTTTCTTTGCTTCTATGACCAATGTGCCTAGTGAAAGTCCTGCAACAATTCTATTTCTTATTGGAAAGTTTTGAGCGAAAGCTTGAGTATTTATCGGGAATTCGGATATTACTGCTCCTTTTTCTATGATTTCGCCATAGAGTCGCTCATTTTGAGCTGGGTAAGGAATGTTTATTCCAGTGCCTAGAACAGCAATTGTTCTTCCACCCGATGCTAGGGCGTAGGAGTGTGCAAATGCGTCTATTCCGAGTGCCATGCCACTTACTATTGTTACACCGGATGAAGCAAGTTCGGAGGATAGTTTCTTTACGGCCGTTTTTCCATATTCGGTAAATCTTCTTGAACCAACAATCGAAATGGCACATTCGTCTTTGGGGAGGATATTACCTTTACAATATAGCAACGGTGGCGGGGAGGGGATGTGGCTTAAATTTATTGGGTATTCAGTTGAATTAAAGGAGATTAGCTTAATATTATTTTTTAAGCAATAATCATATTCGTATTTTGCCTCGTCTTTTAATTTTGAAGAAAACAATTTGTTTTTTATTGTTTCCGGGAAGTCGGAGGCTAGGGAATTAGAACTAAAAGCCTTTTCAACATCTTCAGAATCTATAAAGTTATAGATATCTTGATATTTGTGAAATATTTTGATTAGCCATATTAAATATAATTCCATACTTATACACCTCTTACATATAATACCATGCGAAATAAAAAATGTAAATATATAGAAAATAATATTGAAAGAAATACAAAAAAAGACTGCAAAAATGATTTCTTGCAGCCTCCATTGTTTTGAGAAACGTATTGAATTTACTTGTTAAGTTGTGAAAGAATTTCGTTTACGTCTACGCCATGTGCTTCACAAGCTTCTAGTAAAGTTTCCATTTGTGCGGAAGGGCAACCCAAGCAATGCATTCCCATACTTAATAATACAGGTGCTGCTTCTTCTCCGCAAATTTCTAAAATTTCGCCAATTGTCATATCAGCAGTAACTTTTTCCATTTTCATCTCGCCTTTCTTACATAAGATGTTAGTATTATACAACGTTTTTGAAAAAATATAAAGTATTTATAGAAAAAAATAAAAATGTGTGGACAAATGTTAAAAGTTGGAATATAATTTAGTAAATTAATGCATTAATGTTAGAAAATGTAAAGGAGGTGACTTATGAAGAAAAGAGTTGCTACAATCTTTACGTTTTGTGTTTTGATTATGACTGTATCGTTTGGGGCAACATATCCGACGATTATGAATAACTTAAAGAATGCCTTGACGCAAATTCAGTCTTGGCTTGTTGCAATTGCTACTCCGGCGGCTGCAATTGGCGTTATTACAGGAGTGCTTATAAAGAAGTTTAGTTTTGGTGATACGGAAAGAATGCTTACCGGTAGGAGACTTATACGTTCTTGTTTCGTTTCATACGGAGTTGTTGTGGGAATTGACTTGATTTTAAAAGCGATTACGACTTTTGTTACAAAAAAATCGTAGTGCGGTATTGCTTATATGGGAAGAGAGGCGTACATTGCCTCTCTTTTTTAAATTAAAGGAGAAGGATATGGGAAAAATTGAAGCGATTATAGCGAGTATTATGGCGATTAAAGAAGGGGCAGACGAACTTGGGAAATTGTTTTCTGTGACTATATCAGGTAAATTTTATAGTGCAATGGATAAAATTACTTTTTTAGATAGTAAGGCACTTGGGATAGGGAGTAACGGGAAGATTATTGATGGAACAAGTACACTTGGCGAGGCTGTTTGTAATTTAAGTAATTTAGTGATATGGGGCGTGTTGTTACTTTATTGTTTTTATGGTTTGTTTCATTATTTTTTGTCTAGGAAGTTTGAAATGCCAATGAAGGTTTTTATAAGAAGTGTTGTTTTTGGAATTTTGGTAAATTCAGCTTTTTTTATTTGTTTTTCGGCGGTTTATTTTACAGAAAATATTACTCAATACATTATTGAATTTTGTGGCGGCGAGACGTCATTTTGTTATTTTGAGAATGCAAAAGATGATTTACAATTAGAGGTTGATACGGATAGTGACAATGTAAATATTTTTACTGCCGAAGATTTAATAAAAGTTTCTAATTATTTTATGACATTTGTTTTGGGGATAATGCTTGGAATTAGATTTATTTTAATAAAGGTGTTAATTATTCTTTCACCTATATTTTTTGCTTTGGGGTGCTCTACTATTACCGAAAAGTGGCTAAAAAGTGGTGTGATTTTATTTTTGAAACTTTTGTCATTTCAAGTAGTTGCCGTAATAGTTTTGGAAATTTTTAAAAAAATAAATTTTGGGGAAGAGGCTATTTTACAGATTATGCTGATTTCGGCAATGCTACTGAGTGTAAAAGCTATTAAAAAAATATTTTAAAACTATTAATTAAATTTTAACTAAAGCCGATTAGAAAATTGAGAAAGGTAGGTAGGTTAATGTGAAAATTTCAAGAGTGAGGCACGTAGTAATAACATGTATTATATTTTTGATTATAATTGCACTTATAATAACAGTGTATAATAATCGTTTGGAGGCTATTGCCCAAAATACGGAGGAATATGTAAATAGGGTTGTGGCTACCGAGGACATTAATCCAGGCACTTTAATAACTGAAAATAATGTGAAGTTAGTTCAAATACAAGATGTGGTAAAAACTGACGGTTTGGTTTATAGACTAAATCAAATGGATCAAGAAAGAGAATCAGTTGATAAAACAAACGAATATAAGAATATGCTTATAGAAGGTAAAATAAGTCCTTCAACTTCTTCAGATGACAGATGGGCAATAGGCAAAACCGCTGTTAACAAGATCCGCAAGGGTGAACTTGTAGTTACTGACGATTTAAGATTGCCGGAAGATATGACTTCAAGTAACGAGAGAATATATAATATATCTTTCGACTCTTCCACAACAGGTGGGTACAATGTTAAAGTAGGCGACAAAGTAGATATTTGCTTATTGTATAATGATAATGCAAAGGCAATAAAAGAATACCAAAATTTAGAGCAAAATAAGGTTATTGATATTATTTTGGCTAAAAAAGAAATCATAGATATAAGAGATGAGGCTGGCAATAGTCAGGTAAATAATGCAGCTGTTGTGCCTGGCTATATATGTTTCAAATTGACTTATGATGAAATTAATAAGGTGGAACTAGCTAAGCGACAAGGTAAAGTTTTCGTTGGAATTGTTGAAACGTATCTTGATGATGCGCATGCTGAAACATTTATGCAAGGTGTTACATTGCCTACTTTTGAAACACCTATAAACGAAACGGTTGAGCCTTAAGTTAACATGATTTTAAAAAAGGCGGTGTGTTTTTCACCGCCTGTAAAATATATATTTGAAAGGACGATATTTATGGAAGATAGAAATCCAAAAGTTATTTCTGTTGGAAGCGTGAAGCATGGGCAGGGAGTTACTACACTTGCATATAATTTAGCTTATAAGTTATCAACATTATTGCCAAAGAAGATACTTATTGTTGATGTTAATTATTTGTTTAAGGAAATGAGTTATTTAGCTGAGCAAACTAATAAAAATGGAATTGATGATTTAATTTCTATGGTTAAAACTCAAGAATTAAGCCAAGAGATATTTATGTTGCATACCGAGGAAATTAATAGAAATTTAAGAGTTATTAATTCTACACAAATCGAAACATTAGACTACATAAGAAAAAATGACAAGTATTTGCTTAAGGTTTTGGATGAAGCTAAAAAGTATTTTGATGTTATAGTTGTGGATGCTTCAGCGGGAATTAAAAATTCGATTACTGCTGAATTATATGAGTATAGCGATGTGTTTGTAAATATTTTAACTCAAAATGCTTACACAATAGATTGGTACACGAAGCATGAGAATTATAAGAATGATGAAAAGGTTGTAAATGTAATAAATATGTATGAGGAAGACATTTATCCTGATTATGGCGATATAAAGAAAGAATTTAAACTTGAAAACATGATACTTTTGAGATATTCTAAACTGTTTAGACATTTTTATAACCAAAAAATATTAGATCCTTTCTATAAGACTGAGGATTTATTTAATAATGATTTTTCACAATTAATTGTGAAGATTGGCGAAAAAATCGGATTAAAAGAATTGGCAAAGTTAGATATTGTAAATGATAACATGTTAATAGATGTTAAGTATAATAATAAGAAAAAAGGATTTTTTAGCAGATTGTTTGGCAAAAAATAGACTTTGTGGAGGGAAAAAATATGGCGTCTCAACAAGTACTTTTACAAGACATAATTGAATCCATAAAAAATATAATGGAAAATTATAAGGAAGATAAAGAGTTAAAATTATTGCATCAAAAGAAAATCGACCAAGCAGCGGCGGGTGGAGTTGAAGCTAAGAGTTATGTAAAAGAGGAGATAATGAAAGTTTGTTTAAAAGACCTTAATACTAAAATAACCGAGGAAAATATAGACAGCTTAATAAAGCAATATCATGTGAATTATTATGAAAATATATATGGGGATGACCCGGATGATAGGTTTTGTCAACTTTTTGAACATATGGTGTTATCTGAAAATGATGATTTTGATGTAAAGATTGAGAGACTTGTACAAATTATTTACCAAGAGCTTTACGGACTCGGAGTAATTGATGAGCTATGTGAAGGGCACATTGATGAAACAGGTGTAAATGGTAAGGATTATATATGGATTCAAGTTGGTGGTTTAAAGCGTCAAATGAAAAAACTCCATTTCCAATCTCAAGCCATTTTGCAGAAGAAAGTTTCAACTGCGATAAGTTTTGATAGTAAAAATGATATAACTGCCAGTGAGCCCATTGTTTACTGCCAAAGAATGAACGGAAGCCGTGTTACTGCGGTTATTCCTCCGGTTGCAAAATACCCTATATTAAACATCCGTCACTTCCACTTAGCCAATGTTACTAAGTATGATTTGGTTGATAAAGCTACTTTGACAAAAGATGCGGTAAGGTTTATTGAGTTAGTATTTAAGGGTAGACCTAATTTTCTAATTATAGGTCAGCAAGGTAGTGGTAAATCAACATTACTTAGAGTGCTGTTAAATGAAGTATCTGATGCTATTGGTATAGGTACTATTGAAAATATGTTTGAGCTTAACCTGGATGATTATTATCCTAACAAAAACGTAATTGCTTTGCAGTCTACTGAAAAATTCCCAGCAGACAAGCTATTCGAGTTGATGCTGAGACAAAACAGAGATATTGTGTTACTTGGAGAAATTCGTTCTTCAAATGAGGCTGTTGAAACTATAAATGCGATGCTTCGTCAGTGTCGTGGCTCTGCTGCTACATTCCACAGTTCTTCCCCTACTCGTGCAGTACACGACTTAAGAAACTTGTGTATGCGTAGTTCGCAGTATAAAGACTTTTTAACAGCACAATTTGACGTTGCTGATGCTATCGATTTAATCTTAGAGGGAAGACTTGATTATGAAACCGGTAAGAGATACATAAATCGTATATCTGTTGTTGAAGCAAATGACGAAGATTATAAGTTCGTTGTTAGTGATATATTTAAATATAATCATGATAAAAAAGAATTAGAGCCTGTTCAATGCGTTTCTGATAAATTCATGGAGAAACTTTTGGATTATGGTATGCCTGTAGAGAACATAGAAAAAATTAAAGAGATCTTTAAAGGCAAAGTAAAGCCGAAAAAGAAAAAAGATGAAGAGTAGAAAGGCGGGAAAATGCGATGGGTGATAATGCTATTCAGACTGCCGATATTATGACAAAGCTTGGAAGTGGTTTATTAGTATTTAT
The DNA here is from genome assembly GCA_963635575.1 of bacterium. Lineage (GTDB taxonomy): Bacteria > Bacillota > Clostridia > TANB77 > RGIG9151 > RGIG9151. Next base: position 17,250 of record CAVHFU010000011.1, read on the forward strand.
TTTAGTGGCAGTTTTCATTTTACTTGCAGTTGTTGTGTATATAATATATGTGGAGAAGAAAAATAGTTCTTGGCTTAACCAAAGACAGAGTGCGATAAAAGCAGTTTACTCGCTAAAAAGTGTTCCTTTTTTGTATTCTATTCAAACAAAAATAGCTAATAAATTTGCTATTACTAATACTGGAACAAAGCAAGAAAACGAGAAGTATGCTTTATATGTTATGGCGTTTATTGGGATAATGGCAATAAGTATAGTTTATGGATTATGGGGATTTGTTAATCAGTATCCATACGCAATAATACTTTTACTTGCTATAGGTATTGTTATTCCATGGATGCTATTTAATATTTTCTATGAAGCGCAGCTCGCTAAGATGATTAAACAGCTTCCGCAAGCTATTGATGAATTTGCAAGTTCATACAGAAAATCTAATAAGGTTTTTAATGCGTTAAAAGATTCATACCAATATATGCCTAAGGTTGTGTCTAAAGAATTTGAGCGACTGTATAAGTCATATAATATTGACTTTGAAGAAGGTGTGGAGTATTTTAGAGCTAGAGTAAAGAATGACTGGGCAGGGATCTTTGCAAGTTTACTTCTTATTAACTATACAAAGGGTGGTACAATTATATCGCAGTTAGATGATTTAAATACAGAAATTGAAAATGATATAATTGCTAAGGATAGAGTTAGAAGTAAAATGTTGGGATTTAAGCTAGTGGCACTTTCAAGTTTAGTGTTGGTTGTTTTGGCCATATTTGCTAATATGATGATGTCTGAGTCTGCGAAGGAATATTATATGAATGTCGCAGGACAGCAAGAGATAATTGTGGCATTAACAGTTGGATTTATAACGTTCTTGTGTATGATGTTAGTAGAAAAAATATAAAGAGGTGATAGGAGAAATGACAACTAGTATAATAATGAGCTTGATTATTGCACTGATTATAATTTTAACATTAACGCTATTAGTTTTATGCATTAGGCAACCCCAACAAAGCAAAGTCAAAAGTGACAAGTTTACTTTGGAGATGCTTTCTTATTCACCTATTTTTTCAAAAATTGTTGACGCGATTATTCCGCCAGCAGAGGATAGAGAGTTTCGAAAAAATGAAAGGCTAATAAGTGATTCCGGATATAACATGACTATGAGGGAATTGTATTTCTTAAAATTAGTAATTCCTATCATGCTAGTAATAGTATTTTTATCTATTTATTTCATTAACAGGCAAGTATATGTTGATGCTATAATAACAGATAGTTTGACTAAGTCTGTTGATGTCTTGGGAAGTAATGATGTAAATGAAAAAGAAGATTCAAGTGAGCAAAAGAGTGAGCTTGAACAGGCCAAAAGAGATACCTATGATGTTATTAATAACTTCGTGGATAAACAAATCTTAAAGAGTGAAGATGCGATTGCTGCAAAACAAGCTATTCAGGAAGCACTTTTGGCTAATAATTTGGCTAATGAGTCAGATGTTTATTATCAAACAGAAGAGATGTACAATAAAATTCAAAAGATTCAACAGGCACAGCAAATTAATCCGGTGACTATTTTATTTATTGTTTTAGCTTCATTTGTAGGATTTGTTGTGCCGGATGTGTTCCTTACACTTGCTAGAATGATTAGATATCAGTCGTTTGATAATGAAATTATTGCTTTGGAAATGCTTACCATTTTGGTTGGCTCAATTGAGAATGTTACGGTAAAAGAAATTTTAAGAATTTTATCTCTTAACAGTAAGGCTTTTAAGAAAAACTTTGAAAAAGCATTGCTAGAATATCCTATCGATTTTGAACAGGCATTAATTAATCTAGGTGATAGCAGTAAAAATAAAGATTTTCAGGCTCTTATTTCTACGTTAAGACAGTGTGCTACGTCAGATAAGTATGCTGCCCTCCAAACTCTTCAGAGACGAAGAATTAGTAGAAAAGAGTATAGAAAACTTATGGAAGAAAAAAAGATAGAGACAAAGATGTATATTGGATTTATTTTGCTAATTCCTGTTTTATTTTTCTTAGCTAAGTTACTATTATCGCCATGGCAAGATTTGATGAGTAGCAGTGGATTAATGTAGAATGATGGTATGTAAGAGACTGTAAAAGACTAGAAATAGTTTTCTGCAGTCTTTTTTCCATTTAAATAAACATATATATTTTTTTGCATAGTATAGTTTAATGGAGGGATGATACTATGTTAATTAAAGAACCTTGGAAATTAGATGTTGTAGTTAACAAAGAAAATTGGTTGGCTAAAAGTTATGAACATTACGATTTAATAGTGCCAAAGGTAAAGTTTTTAGATGAAACATTGGATTCTGCGAAGCTTATGCGGCATGAGGCTGCTCGGGCGTTAGAAAAGCTTTTTGGGCATTCTAAAAGGGCTAAAATTGAATTATATGCTGTTTCGGGATATAGGTCTTTTGAACGGCAAAGGGAGATTTTTAAGAAAAATTATAAAAAAGATGGAGAAATTGCGAATAAGTATAGTGCAAGGCCAGGACAGAGTGAGCATCAGACGGGACTTGCAATGGATGTTACATGTGCGGAGGTTAATTTTGAATTGACTGGGGATTTTGAGCATACTAATGCATATGAATGGTTGACAGAAAATATGCATAATCATGGCTTTATTTTAAGATATCCTAAGGGAAAAGAAGATATAACGGGTTATATTTTTGAACCGTGGCACTTAAGATATGTAGGGAAAGCATTAGCTAAAGAGTTACATAAGGCTAAGTTAACTTTAGAAGAGTATGCTCGAGGAGGTAAAAAATAGTTTGCCAAAAAGTTTACATAAAATAATTGAATTCTTGTCAAAAGTGTGATAAAATATTAATGTTATGTACTAATGAGGGTAAGTAAGAATTTGACAAGGAGGTTTCTGTTATGCAATATAAGGAAGAGTTGATTAATGTTGCTAACAGCTTTTGGGAGATTAAAAGAAATAATAAAGAAGATATTATAAATAGAATACAAGTACATGCAATAAATCAAGTTAAGGATGGTTTCACTTCTTTTAGAATTAATAAGTTAAAACGTGATGATGAAAAGTTCTTAAAGGAATGGGCGGATATGACCAATGCAGATGTCAAGGTTATTAAATTTAGATGCTTTGAAAATGAGAAGAGATATTTGGTGAAGCAATATCTTGTTGACTTGAAAGGTTGTATCGAGATGGATTATGAAAGTGAAGGAAAAACTTTAATTTTGTGAGAAATAATGTAAAAAGCTTGACTATGTTTACATAATGTAGTATAATTAATGTACAAGGTTGATGAATAGGAAAAACAATAAATGATGAATCAGAGGAGGAGATTTTATGAAGAAGGTTATGTGTTTGGCAGTAAGTATGTTTATGTTATTAAATTTGTCTTTTGCGGCTACATTGAATCTTAGAACTGCGAAGAATTTAAGCGTAGAAAAAAGCACAAAGATAACAGTTAATATGAAGGATAGAATTAAACTGAATTCGGGAACGTCGGACGTAGTAGAAATGAATCCAATTAAAATGAGAATTGGTGAAGATGAGCCTATTCCAGTTCCTACACCTGTTAGACCTGTTTTAGAAATTATGTAAGTGTATAAAAGCAACTACGTATATGCGTGGTTGCTTTTTTGTGTGTAACAAAATAAGAAGAGCCGACTAAAGAAATAGAAATTTGACCATTGGGGACAGGTTTATATGACGAAGAACGTATCATCTGCATTATATGCTAAGTTTAGGTGATATTTTTTTTGACCCAAAAGAACCGTCCCTAATGGTCAAGAATTTAGAGGCGACTACATATTATATTGTAGTTGTTTTTTCTTTTTAAGGAGGGATTGGTTTGGTATTTATTGCTGCAATACGGTACATAATTGAAAATATCTTTTTTGTGTTTGGCTTTTTGGGTAATGGGATGAATGCATTTCCAAAACCGCTTACACCTAAAGAGGAGAAGATGTATTTTGACCTTTACAAGAATGGTGACGAGGATGCAAAGAACATTTTGATCGAGCGAAATTTACGTTTGGTTGTTCATGTTGCAAAGAAGTATTCTGTCCAGTGGAAGGATAATGATGATCTTATTTCCATAGGTTCTATTGGACTTATAAAGGCGGTTACGACTTTTGATGGAGATAAGGGTCATAAGTTTGCAACATATGCTGCACGTTGTATTCAAAATGAGATTTTGATGTATTTAAGGAGCAGTAAGAAAACACAGAATGAGTCTTCTATTGACGAGCCTATTGGAAGTGATAAAGAGGGGAATTCTATTTCCCTTATTGATGTGTTAGAGTGTGAGGATTGTGATACTTTTGAAAAGGTGGAACTTAAACTGAGGGTGAAGGAATTACAGCGAATAATGACGGCAAACCTTACGGATAGGGAGAAGAAAATAATTGGAATGAGATATGGCTTATATGGGGGGAAAGAAAAGACTCAGAAAGAAATTGCTGATGAACTTGGTATTTCACGTTCCTATGTGTCGAGGATTGAGAAGAAGGCTATTGAAAAAATAAATGATGGTATGGATAAATAAAAAAGAAGGAAATTCTAGATAAAGCTAGAAGATATAAGTGCGGAAAAAGGGTAATTTTATTTTATTTTTTGCCGATATATTTTTAGATGTTAAAGATAAGGATATATTATTTAATAATGGATGTTTATGATTGAGGAGGAAATTAATATGGAAGAACAAAAGTTTATGCCTGAGGGTTGGAACTTGGCAGATAATGAAGTTGATGAAGAATTAGAGAGAAAAGTTACTATTTTGACTGAAGCTATGGAGAGAAATGAAACTTTAGAAGGTCTAGTTACTATGGCTGATTCTGATTTTAATCTTCATGTTGATTTAGATGGCATAAAGGGGATTGTGCCAAGAAGTGAGGTTAGTTCTACTGTTGAAGCAGATGGACTTCCAAGACCGGTGGCGTCTATTACAAAGGTTAATAAAAGAGTACAATTTAAAATAAAAGAAATAAAACGTGAAAATGGTCAAGTTACAGTGGTATTGTCTAGGAAGGCTGTTGAACTTGAAGTAAGAGATTGGATGTTTAAAAATCTAAAGGAAGGCATGGTTTTAAGCGGTATTGTTAGAAATATGGAACAATACGGTGTGTTTATTGATATTGGTGGTGGAGTTACAGGATTACTCCATATTGAAGATATATCTGTTGCAAGAATTATGCATCCGGAAGAAAGATTTAAGATTGGCGATAAGATTAAAGTTATGGTTAAGAGCTTTGATAAGTCTACCGGGAAAATTGTTCTTACCCATAAAGAATTACTTGGTACTTGGGAAGATAACATTAAAGATTTCCAAGAGGGAACTACCGTTATCGGTATTGCTAGAGCAAGGGAGAAAAATGGTATTTTCGTTGAGTTAAGACCTAATTTGGTAGGTTTGGCTGACCATAGGCCTGGTGTTGAATATGGTCAAAGGGTTAGTGTTTTTATAAAGAAAATTATTCCGGAGAAAAAGAAAATAAAGCTTGTTATTGTTGGTTAAAATCACTATTGTGATTAATATAAATTTATACATTCTGTGTTTATAGAATGTAGTTGGAGGTTCAATTATGATTAATGATAATGAAGTTAAAGCGACAAAATCGCCATTTGCGATGCGTCCAAATGAAGAGAAGGTTTATGATGGCAAGACTGGATATTCATCTGTAAATCAGGCTGTTTTTATGGTGGATATGGGGTATGTTAATGAGTTACACTTTGAAATGCTTGAACTTATAAGTACGTTTGAATTTATAACTTCAAGACAAATATACCAACTCTTACAGCTAAAGGGTATTGAGATTAAAGACCAAAATAAGGTTAATGCTAGACTTGAGAATTTAATTAAGGCTAGAGCCATTGTTAAATATTATTTTAAGAGTGATGAAGGCAACGGAATTTACCGTATTTACTGCTTAGATAAGGCTGGAAAGTACTTACTTAATTCTAGAGAAATTAGAACTGAATGGGTTCCTACTAATAACACAAAACCTGTTCATTTAATTAAGAAGAGGCTTGCAGGCAACCAAGTTATTATTGCATATATGATGAAATCGAAGTATTTTAAAAATTATGTTGTTGATCCTGTTTTGATGGCAAAGCGTCAAAATATAAGATTTAAGGTCTCAGGTGGAGTTGTTACTCTAAATAAAGGTGGAAAGAATGCAGATTTACTTTTTGAGGCGGTAAGACGTGAATCAGGTTGGGAAGAAAAATTAGTTACAAAGATGCAACTTTATTCTGAATTCTATGAATATTATAATGTAAGAGATTCGGGATTTGATAATCCTCCGCAATTAGTGATTTTAGGTGAGGATGACAGTCACTTAGTGGAAATTTTTAAATTGATTGTTAAAAACAAGATTGGATTTAAGGATTGCAATCCTTTATACACCACAGATTTAAGACAGTTAGATGAAACTTTGGAAAAATCGCTTATTTCATTTAACTATAGTGAGGAAAAGAGAAAGTATATTATGGAGATTTTTGAAAGCGACTTACTTGCTCCTATTGATGATAAAGATGATGAGGACGATATTGACGTAGATATCGAGTAAATAGATATCCAAGCGAATATACTTTTAGGTGTGTATTTTGCTTGGATATTTTTGTGCTTAATTAACTAAAAAAAACTAAGGGGTGAAATGATGAAATTAAAAGAAGTTTTTCGTGAAGTATTAATTGGAATTTTACCTATTGCATTTGTTATAACTATATTGCAGTTTACTATTACACCGGTGGCGATGGAAACTTATTTGACGTTCCTATGGTGTACAGCTTTTGTAATTATTGGTTTGTTTTTATTTCTTATTGGAATTCAATATGGTTTTTTAGAGGCGGGAGAAAGTATAGGACGAGCTACCGTAAAACTGGGTAAAATGCGTTGGATATTGTTTATTACTATTTTATTGGGTTTTGGTGTTACTCTGCTTGAACCTGATGTTCAGGTTTTTAGTAATCAGGCGGCAGACTTGATTGAAAGTGTAAATGGTGAAACTTTATGTACGGTTATTGCAGTAGGAGTGGGGCTTTTTGTAGGAATTGCGTTTTTGAGGATGTTCTTAAATATTTCTATAAAATACATATTAATAGCGGGATATTTATTGGTTTTTGGATTGGTAGCTATTTGTCCGCCGGATTTGGCAGCTGCTGCGTTTGATGCGGGTGGAGCTACGACAGGGGCACTTACAGTTCCTTTTTTATTATCATTATCGATGGGTGTGTCGTCAATGCTTAGTCGCAAGAAGGAATCGTCTGATAGCTTTGGAATAATCGGTATAGCTTCACTTGGACCGATTTTAAGCATTTTACTTATGGGGGTGATTAATCGATGATAGAGAAATTTTTGGAAGTTTCTTTTAATTGCTTTATTTCGATTTTACCTTTACTAATTACATTTATATTATTTCAGATATTTTTCATTAAAATGTCGCGTAAGAAGTTTTTTAGTGTATTAACAGGTATTTTGATTGCTTTTATAGGAATTGTATTTATGATTTTTGGCCTGGAAGCTGGGTTTGTTCCGATAGGACGAGCCATGGGAATTGAATTTGCCGGTTTATCATATAATTGGATTATAGTTCCTATAAGTTTTATACTTGGCTTTTTCATAACTAAAGTCGAACCTTCGGTTAATGTTTTGGTGAATGATGTTGACAGGGAGACTAGTGGTGCGGTTAATAAAAAGGTACTTACTTATACTTTGGCAGTTGGAGTTGGGCTTTCTTTAGCATTAGCAATGCTTAAGATAATTCTTGGAATTTCATTGTGGTATATTGTTGTGCCGGGGTATGTAATCTGCTTAATACTTACATTTTTCTCGGGCGAAAGATTTACAGCCCTTGCGTTTGATGCGGGTGGAGTTACAACAGGGGTAATGACAAGTACATTTTTGCTTGCTATGGCACTTGGACTTGCAGAAGGGTTGCCCGGAGCTAATCCGGCTACTGATGGCTTTGGACTTATTGCCATAGTTGCTATGACACCGATATTATTGGTTATGTTACTTGGGAAAATATATGAAGGTAAAAAGAGAAAGGGGAAGAAGTAAATGTTGGGAATTAATGATGGATATGAGTTAATTGTTACTATTGTAGATAAGGGAAATGCAGAAGATGTTATAGAACAAGCTAAAAAAGGCGGTGCAGAAGGCGGAACGATTTTGAGCGGAAGAGGTGCCGGAAGTAATGATACAGCCAAGATTTTAGGAATTTTAATTGAACCTGAAAAGGATGTTGTACTTACTTTAATTGAAAAGAGCAAAACAAAAGATGTGCTTGAATATATTGCAGAAGGATTGGAATTAGATAAACCAGGGAAGGGAATAGCGTTTGTTGTGAATGTTCCTAAGGTTGTAGGAATAGTTCATAAACAATAAAATTATTTAGGAGAGGCGTAACAATGGATTTTATACAAGAACAATTAAAAAATGAATTTAATTTAAGAGAATTTCAAGTTAAAAATACAATAGAATTAATAGATGGTGGAAATACAATTCCTTTTATTGCGAGATACAGAAAGGAAGCAACAGGCGAGTTAAGTGATGAAGTCTTAAGAGATTTTTACGATAGACTTATATATCTTAGAAAACGTGAAGAGCGTAAAGAGGAAATAATTCGTTTAATTGATGAACAAGGCAAATTAACTGATGAATTAAAAACTCAAATAGAAAAAGCTGAAACCATGACTGAAGTTGAGGATCTATATCGCCCGTATAAGCAAAAGAAGAGAACTAGAGCGACAATTGCAAAAGAAAAGGGATTAGAACCACTAGCAATAATTATTAAAGAACAAAAAAATCATTCTGGCGATAAGTTAGAAATTGCCAGTCAATTTGTTAATGAAAAAAATGGTGTATCTTCTAGTGAGGATGCAATAAATGGTGCGTTAGATATTATTGCCGAGGAAATTTCGGATAATGCTGATTTTCGTAAGGAAATAAGAAAGATGACCCTTGATAAAGGAATGCTTGTGTCTACTGCAAGTAAGCCTGAAGAGAAAACTGTGTATGAGATGTATTACGATTTTTCAGAACCGCTTAGCAAGATTCCAAGCCATAGAGTTTTAGCTATAAATCGTGGTGAAAACGAGGGAGTATTAAAAGCAAAAGTAGATATTGAGCCTGAAGAAATTATAAGCTTTTTGGAGGCTAATGTAATAATCGGAGATAGTATTTTTAAGGACGAACTTAAAAATTGTATAATGGACTCATATAAGAGATTAATTTCTCCTTCCATTGAAAATGAAATTCGTAATGATTTAACTGAAAATGCGGATGAAAAGGCAATTCGTGTGTTTGGTGTAAATATAAAGAACTTACTTCTTCAAGCACCACTAAAGAATATGACTGTCATGGGTTTTGACCCCGCTTATAGGACAGGCTGCAAGATTGCTGTTATTGATGAAACAGGAAAGCTTTTAGCTACAACTACGGTATACCCAACAATGCCACAAAATGATGTTGAAGGAGCTAAGAAAACATTAAAAGAACTTATAAAAAAACATAATGTAAATATGATAGCGATAGGGAACGGAACTGCTTCTAGGGAATCTGAACAGTTTGTTGCGGATATGTTAAAAGAGATAAAAGAAGAGGTTTATTACACTATTGTAAGTGAGGCCGGTGCATCTGTTTACTCTGCATCTAAACTTGCAACGGAAGAATATCCGGACATAAATGTTTCGCTTAGAGGTGCTATTTCTATTGCAAGAAGACTTCAAGATCCTTTGGCTGAACTTGTGAAGATAGACCCTAAGAGTATTGGGGTTGGTCAATATCAACATGATGTAAATCAAAAAAGATTGGATGAAGCGCTAACAGGTGTGGTAGAAGATGCCGTTAACAAGGTTGGAGTTAATTTAAATACTGCAACTCCGTCTCTTCTTAAATATATTTCCGGAATAAGTAAGACAATTGCAGGAAACATAGTAAAATACCGTGAAGAAAAGGGTAAGTTTAAGAGCAGGAAAGAGTTGCTTAAGGTTAGCAAATTAGGTCCGGCTGCATTCACTCAATGTTCAGGGTTTTTAAGAATTCCTGGAGGAGCTAATCCGTTAGATAATACGTCTGTTCACCCTGAGTCTTATGAAGTGGCTGAAAAAATATTGGAAAAAATGGGATATGATTTAAAGAGTTTTGCAAGTGTGGATAGGAATGAATTAGCTATAAAATTAAGCACGTTAAATGTAAATGATGTTGCGAAGGAATTAAATGTTGGTCTGCCGACTGTTACAGATATAATAAAAGAACTTCAAAAGCCGGGCAGAGACCCTAGAGAAGATATGCCAAAGCCTATTTTAAGAAGTGATGTATTAAAGATTGATGATTTAAAAGAGGGGATGGTACTAAAAGGCACAGTAAGAAATGTTATTGATTTTGGAGCTTTTGTAGATATTGGAATTAAAAATGACGGATTAGTACATATTTCTGAAATGAGTGAAAACTATGTAAAAAATCCTATGGATGTTGTTTCTGTTGGAGATATCGTAAATGTACGAGTAATAAAAATTGATTTGGAAAAAGGAAAAGTTGGACTTAGTATGAAGGGGTGCTAATATGGTATTATCTTCGTTTGTATTAAAAATTATAGCGATATTTTCGATGACATATGATCATGCAATAAAAATTCTTCCCGGATTATCTAAACTTCCGTTTGAATTTTGGATTCCGGGGAGAGTAGCTTTTCCATTATTTTGCTTTTTGTTAATTGAGGGAGTTGTGCATACGAGAAGTATAAAAAAATATGCCATTAGTATAGGCATATTTGCAATAATTTCCGAATTTGTATATGATTTTGTGTTCCATAATACGTTTTTAGACTTTTCAACTCAAAATGTGCTTTTTGAATTGCTATTGGGATTACTGGTTGTATGGCTTTATAAAGTGTTAAAAGAAAAGCAAAAAGGAGAGTTTATAATTTTTCCTCTGCTTTTTGCGATTGTGCTTGCTACTGTATTGAACTTAGATTACGGGATGGGCGGTATACTTTGTATTTCCCTATTCTATGTCGGATATGACAAGAAGGGATTTACAAAATATTTAATATACTTTTTTGCAATACTTATGACGGCAACAAATATTCAAAACACATTAGTTATGGCATTGCAATTGTATAGTTTACTTGCGTTATTTCCAATATCTTTATATAACGGAAAACTAGGGTACAAGTTTAACAAATATGTATTTTATGCTTTTTATCCGGTTCATTTACTAATTTTATATGCAATAAGATTACTTATGTTACATTAAATCATATGTTCAATGAAGATTTTTAATCCTATTAAAATTAAAATAACACCACCGAAAATTTTGGCTTTTTCTTCTAAGAGATGGCCAAATTTTTTACCTATATAGTTACCGATAAGGCAGGTAACAAATGTTACTAAGCAAATGTTTGTTGCTGCAAATAATATGTTTATTTTTAATGCAGCAAAACTTATTCCGACGGCTAAAGCATCAACGCTGGTTGCAACACCCTGAAGTAACATAACTTTTAATGAATATTCTTTTTTAAGTACTTCATCTTTTTCATCATTTTTTAATTCGCGTATAGCGTCTATAATCATATTAGTTCCGATAAAAGCAAGCAAGATAAAAGCTATCCAATGGTCATACGAGGATATTAAATCAAAGAACATATTTCCGGCAAAGAAGCCGATTGTTGGCATAATTCCTTGGAAAATTCCGAAAGTTAAAGATGATAAAAACATATGCGATTTCTTAAAATTCTTATAGAAAAGCCCATTAGAAATAGAAACAGCAAAGGCGTCCATAGACAAACCTAGCGCAATTAAAAATAAAGTGAAAAATTCCATAAACATTAACTCCTTGTATTATCATTTTATTTGTATTATTATTTTAAATGTATTGGGAGCATATATCAAGTTAATTTTATTAAAAAAGTTGGAAAGGTATTAAAAAATATTAGAAGAGAACATTAACTTGTTTTTTCACCAAGTCAAACAAAAAATTATATAATATTGTAATTTGGTGGCGAATAAGGTAAAATGAAATAGCACAACGATAAAATCCGAGGAGGGGTTCAATTTGAAATTTAAAAGTATAGTAGTTATGGCAGGTATAGTAATAGGCTGTATGTCTGTTTCAAGTGCATTTACAGATATGCCAGAAGATCATTGGGCATATGATAAGGTAGAGGAAATGACATCTAAGGGAATAATAACGGGATATACAGACGGAACATTTAAGCCAAATAGAGAAGTAACGCGAGAAGAGTTCGCTACCATTTTAACAAAAGCATTAGATTTAGAAACTATTGGTGAAATAGTAAACTTTAGAGATGTAGAAGACTCTAGATGGTCAAAGAAGTATATTGATGCGTCAAGTAGATATTTAACCGGATATTTGAATAATGGAAACTATTATTTCGCTCCTAGTTCTTATGCAGTAAGAGAAGATATGGCTGTAGCTGTAGTAAAAGCTAAGGGGTTAGACGATGTGACACCTGATTATTCTGTATTAGATAGATTTAGTGATAAGGATAAGATATCTGAAAAATTAAAGAAGTATATTGCAATTGCAGTAGAAAATGGCATAATGAATGGAAATGCGAACGGAACTTTCAATCCATTAGGAAATTTAACAAGAGCAGAAATAACAGCTCTTATGTCTAATGTGATGGAGAAAGTAGTAATAGACGATGAAGTAGGACAAGAGCATGTACATGAATTAGCAACAAAGTACATATATAAAAGTGAGACAAGCCATACAGAAGAAAAATACTGTAAAACTTGTGGAGAAGTTATAGAGTCAAAGTTAAAAGCACATACTTTTGAAGATGACGAATGTGAATGTGGATACGAAAGAGAACATACCCACGAACTTAGAACTAAATATGTAAATAAAGATGCAACAAGCCATATAGAGCAAGAATATTGTGAAAAATGTGATGAGGTAGTAAATGAGAAAACAGTGATTCATGAATATGAATACGACGAATGTGTAAAATGTGGATATGAAAGGGAATTAGTTGAAGCAGAACTAATAAAACCAACTCCTGATGCAGAATTACCGGTTCAACCAAAGCCAACACCGGAAGTACAATAAAATTAAATGTAAAACCTGTCGCGAGCCGGCAGGTTTTATTTTGGGTAAGTTACACGAAAAGAAAGATTTAAATATATATTTTTGTTGCTAAAAGTAAATAAATTAGATAGAATAATTTTGTAAAATAAAAAAGAGGAGGAGTGGTATTATGGAATTAAAGGGCAGTAAAACAGAAGCGAATTTAATGACTGCATTTGCAGGAGAAAGTCAAGCTAGAAATAAATATACTTATTTTGCATCAAAGGCTAGAAAAGAAGGATTTAATCAAATTGCCGATATTTTTGAAGAAACAGCCGGAAATGAAAAGGAACACGCAAAATTATGGTTTAAGCTATTACATAACGGAGAAATCCCTACAACAGAAGAAAATTTGTTGGCTGCTGCTGAAGGTGAAAACTATGAATGGACAGATATGTACGATGAGTTTGCTAAAACGGCAAAAGAAGAAGGATTCACAAGAATTGCTTACTTATTTGAAGCTGTTGGTAAAATAGAAAAGGAACACGAAGAAAGATATAGAGCTTTGCTTGAAAATGTTAAGGCAGGAAAAGTATTTAACAAAGAAGGAAAAGTGGCTTGGGTTTGTCAAAATTGTGGACATATCCATTTTGGAGAATCTGCTCCGGAAGTATGCCCTGTTTGTTTACATCCAAAGGCATTTTTTGAAGTAAAGGCTACAAATTATTAATATAACTAAAGACTAGCATATTGGAGGCGGGTTATGGGACTTGTTGAGAATATAAAAACATATATGGAGCAAAGTAGCGAAAGAAAGCTATTTAGTAAAAAACTTGGTGTAAAAGCATGTTGTGTTGAAACTGAAATTTATGATAAAGAATTTTTACAAGAAACCGAACTTACTGCTGAAGCCTATGCTAAAATTTTAGATATGTATATTGATGAGATTGTAAATAAAATTGAAAACAATAATTACAAAAAAAGGCAGTTCTTTGAAAAGGTTGGTCAAATCGCGACTGACCTTGTAAAAGGACTTAGTCGTGAAGAATTAAAAGAAAAAATAGTTGAAGAGATGAACTTGATTTTTCAAGGCAGTAAAGTAAATTGGCAAGAAAAAAGTGCAATGTTTAGGACTGTCTTTAATGAAATAAAGGCTTGGATAATTACATACGGAATAGATAGACTACTTGAAGATAATGAAAATGTAAGAATGGAAATGAAGCTAGGCATTGATCAAAAGCGATATGAGGCTATAAAAAGCAAGGGCAAAAAGGAAGTAGATGAAGAAGAAGTAAGAAAAGAAGTGCATATTGCTCAAACTCTTTCGGCCCAAGAATTTGAAAATTATAAAAATATTGACTTGTTAAAATCAAGGTTTCAATCATTGCTATTAACAAGTGTAGATGATGAAACAAAAAAAGAGATAGAATAAAAGATACAAGCAATAGATAAGATGTCTACTATGGATACCAATGAGATTGGAGAGGCACTAAAAGATTTGTACTTTGATTACGAAGTAATTAATAGAAGTGCTTTACTAGGTAGCTTATATGTACCAAAGAATAATACTGTTATAAACAGAGAAGATGAACTGGGTAATATGTTGGTGCACTTTTTTGACGATTCAAGATCTCTAAAGCGATTTAATGATATATATAGGTCAAAAATTGTTAAAAGAATAAAACACAGAACCGGCAAGAAAGATGAAAAAGATTTTACGGAATATGAAAAACAAGAAATAGAAAGCGCAATGAAAGACTATGAAGAAGTAAAAATGGATACATCAATAATAAATAATAGTGCAAATGTTGCGTTAAATGCATCTTGCGGATTTGATTATTCAGTAAAGAGTAATGTATCAAACCAAATCTCAGCCTCTGTTGTTAAAAAAGATATATTACTTCAAAGAGGAATATCTGTTGGAATAGGCTTAGATAGTAGAGGTGTTCCGCTAGAGAACATTGCAACTATATCTGACACAAATATTTATTCAAATCAAGGATTAGAAAACATCCCAACAGAAAATGAATTTAGAGCTTTTTCCAGTTCGGCTTTAGATATGATGTCAGATGATAAGCGAAGAAGAGGAAGAAACGAAGTTGTAATGTTTAGAAATACAGATGAAGCATCGATAAAACCATCTTACTTCTTATGCGTGTGCAATAAAGATATAGAGAAAGATGAAGAAAGTAAGAAACTGGTAGAAGAATATAGAGCTTTTGCAGAAAGTAGGTCGCTGCCTTTTGTGTTTGTAGATGCGTATGAAATAAATAAAGCTAAAGTTAAACAAAAAAATCAAGAAATTGATTTGGATAGGTAAGTGAGAGTATGGAAGTACACAATATTGAACCGGTTTATGATGAAAATTCAAGAGTTTTAATTTTGGGGAGTTTTCCGTCAGTAAAGTCAAGAGAACAAGTCTTTTTTTATGCTCATCCTCAAAATAGGTTTTGGAAAGTAATGAGTTGTTTGTTAAATGAAACATTACCGTTAACAATAGCAGAAAAGAAAGAGATGTTAATAAAACATAATATTGCGGTTTGGGATGTAATAAAGGAATGTAGTATACAAGGCTCAAGTGATAGTAGTATAGAAAATGTAGTGCCGAATGATTTGGAATGTATATTAAATAGTGCGGATATTAAAAAAATATTCATTAATGGTGAAAAGGCTTTTAAACTTTACAAAAAATATTGTGGAAATATAAGCATTAATGCCATTAAGTTACCCTCTACCAGTCCGGCTAATGCAAGATATAGCCTAGAACGTTTATGTAATGAATGGAAAATAATTTTAGAACCATAAAAAGGAGCAGCATATGGAATTAGTGAAGGATATATGGTTAAAAGAAGACGGAGTTGAGTTTGAAAAATACTTAGAAAGCCTTAAACGGGAGGAAAAAATAGATTGGACGAGAAATATTTATAATACTTCTATGCCTGTGTTGGCCATAAAAAGTCCTGATATAAAAAGTATTGCTAAGGAAATTAGAAAGGGAAACTATTTGTCTTTTTTAGACTTGAATATAAATAGTTATTATGAAAGTATGGCTGTTAACGGTCATCTAATTTCTTCAATAAGAGATTTCTCTACAATAAAAAGATATTTAGACAGGTATAGCCAAAGCGTAGAATGTTGGGCTACTTGCGATTTGCTCAAGTTTAACATTAAGAAGAATGAAGAAAATTTCTTTAAATTGTCAGAGGAATATATAAAAAGCAACAAGCCATTTGTACGAAGAATAGGAATGTATGTTTTGTTCGAACTGATTGATAATGATTTATATATAGATAAGATATACAAAATGCTAAATAAATTTGAAGATGAACAAGAATACTATGTAAATATGATAAATGCATGGCTACTTTGCGAGCTTTTTATAAAACGAAGAGAAAAAACAATTAGTTTTTTACAGAATAATAAATTAAACAAGTTTACAATAAATAAAGGCATTAGTAAATGCCGAGACAGTTTTAGAGTAAGTAAGGAAGATAAAGAATATTTACTTAGATTTAAAAAGTGATGGTTAATTATTTTAATCATCGCTTTTTTCTTGGAAAAATTAAACTGTTACAAATATATTAAATATTTTATTTCCATATTCTATCCATTGAAAATACACTAAAATTAGAATAAAATACAGGTATAGATTTAGTAATTTTGGAGGAATATATGAAACACATTTTAGGATATGCAAGAAAAGCTATTAATGATTTTGGAATGATAAAAGCAGGAGATAAAGTTGCAGTTGGGTTGTCCGGCGGAAAGGATAGTATTTTAACATTAATTACATTAGCACAACTAAGAAAATTTTATCCTGAAAAGTTCGAAGTTATAGCAATAACATTGGATATGGGAGTAGAAGGATTTGACGTTACTTCTCTAAAAAAACTTTGTGAGGAATACGATGTAGAGTACATTGTTGAAAAAACACATATAAAAGAAATAGTATTTGATATAAGAAAAGAAAAAAATCCTTGCTCGTTATGCGCTAATTTACGTCGTGGAATTTTATATGATACAGCCAAAAAATATGGTTGCAATAAAGTGGCTTTAGGACATCATATGGATGACGTGATGGAAACATTTATGATGAGTTTGATTTATGAAGGAAGAGTACATACATTTTTGCCTGTAACATACCTTAGTCGCAAGGATATTTATGTTATTCGTCCTATGATATATACTCCGGAAAGTGAAATAAAGCATTTAGTAAAAAAATATGGAATTGAAGTAGTAAAAAATAATTGCCCGGCAAATGGAGAAACTAAAAGACAATATGTAAAAGAACTTATTGCCGGAATTGCTAAAGAAAATAAGGGTGTTCGTGAAAGCATATTTGGTGCTATCATGAGAAGTGAAGAATGGAGAATGTTAAAAGAAGAGTAAATGGAGGGTACTAATGAAGAAAATTATATTTGGTGTTTTAATAAGCGGGATGCTACTTATTAATAGCTCATTTGCTTATACAAAAATTTATGATATGAAATCAAGCGAGAAACCGATTTCAAGTGGAGTTACTTATAAGAATTTAAAAAGGTTAACTACTACCGGTTGGCTTAATATAAATATTTTGAAGGTCGATTTGACAGATAAATATGCAAAAGTAGGTATGATGACTTCAAAAGACGGACTATATAACTTAAAAACAGTAAAGGATCAGGCAAACGAAAATAATGCTGTTGCTGCTATTAATGCCGACTTTTTTAGTTGGGATGGAACAGGGCTTGGTTATCCTATCGGTTTTACTATGAAAGACGGAGAAGTTACCAGTAGTGCTTATTATAAAAATGCAACAAGTGACACAATGGCAACTTTCCTATTAGATTCTAAAAATTCACCATTGTATAAATATATGAAAATGGAATCTGCGAAAATTTCTAATAGTAATGGTGAAAGTATAGACGTAGCTGAAATTAATAAAATTTCAGGCGATTATTTAACCCCTGTCGTGTTTACTCCTGAATTTAATACAACCTCTCCCGGAAATTCTAAATTGTGGGATATGGTAGAGTTTGTTGTGGAAGACGGAAAATTAAAAGAAATAAGAGACTGTATGGAAGGTGCAACAATCCCTGAAAATGGATATGTTATTTGTGCAAGGTTAGATAATGCTTATAAAATAAGATGTATGTTTAATGTAGGAGATAAGGTAAATTTAGATATAAAAGCTAATGTGGATTTGGATAAAATGGTTACTGCTATAAGTGGTGGCGGAATGCTTGTAGAAAACGGAAAAGTAAATACAGAGTTTACTCATGATATATCCGGTTATCAACCAAGAACAGCAATAGGAACAAGCAGTGACGGAAAAACTTTATATATGGTAACTGTTGATGGAAGAGGAATAAGCAAAGGTGCAACTCAAGTTGAACTTGCTTACTTAATGTATGAAATTGGGTGTCATAATGCTATTAATCTAGATGGTGGCGGTTCTACTGCAATGGTTGGAAGGTTGCCGGGAACAGACTATTTATCTACATTAAACGTTATAACAGAGAATAGAAAAGTTGTAGATATTTTAGGAATTATATCGACGGCTCCAAAGGGAAGCATTGATGAATTAATTGTTTCTAGTGATAGAAATACAATATTTAAGAACTATACGGCAAAACTTACTGTTACAGGCTATGATGAGTACATTAATCCGGTTAGTGTACCACAAGACGATGTAAAATGGAAAGTAAGTGGGGTAAAAGGAACGGTTGAAAATGGTATATTTAAACCTACAACAGACGGGATTGCTACACTTACCGCAACATATAAAGGAGTAAGCAATACAATAGAAATAAGAGTCCTAGGAGATATTGCCGAAATCGTTACTGATAGCCGAGAAATTTCGTTAGCGAAAGGGCAAGAGTATAAGATACCGATTACCGTAAAGGATGTAGAAGGATATACTGCGATTTATAGTGCAACCGACTTAGATTATATAACTTCAAACGATAATTGTTCAGTAGACGAAAATGGTGTTATAACAGCTAAAAAGCACGGTTCGACACTAGTGACTATATTAGCGGGAAGAACTGCAAAAGGCTTTATAAAAGTAAATATTACAGGTTCATATGACGAGGATTTAGACGATTTTGAGAAGTTAAATGCAACATTTAGAGGATATCCCGGTGACTCGGTAAGCGGTAAAGTCAAACTAGCATCTAAAAATTACGAAGGAAATAAGTCTTTACAGCTTTCTTATGATTTTACAGGAACTGATGCGACTCGCGGAGCGTATGCAGTATTCGACGCACCTATTACTATTGAAGAAAATGCTATAAAGTTAGGTGTTTGGGCATATTCTAAAAAAGCACAAAATGACGTAATGCTTAAAATGCAAATAGCAGATGCGAATGATGAAACAAAACTTGTAGAATTATCGAAGGAACTAAAGAAGGACTGGAATGAATATGAATTAGATTTAACTAATATTGCTTTACCTGCAAAACTAGAGAGAATTTATGTGGCACAGGTATCGGGTAAGAAGGGTGTAGATAGTAGTATATATCTAGATAAGTTATATGTTACCTTTAAGTCTGATGCAAGTAACAGCAATATAATCTTGCCTAATAATACAAAAGCAACTGATTTAACAAATGTTGAAGCAGACTTAGGTAAGAATGGATTTAGATTTTTATTCTGTGGTAATGCAACAAATTCCGGTACATTGTATGATCTAATTAGAAGCGAGAAGCTAAATGAAAAGGCAAAAGAGGCAGAGTTTGCAATACTTGGTAGCGGTCAACTCGAAAATGTAGAAGAACAAATCGTACTAAATGGCAAGTATTCTTTCTATGAAAAAGATAAATTGGCTGTTATAAAACTGGCTAATAACGGAAAGGGCTTGCTTGCAACTCATACTGACCAATGGAACTGGTTTGTTACGAAATTATCTGAAACAAAGGCTAAGAACTTAATGATTGTTATGCCTGATGAAGTGGAAAATAGTTTTAGTGATGCCCAAGAAAAGAAGTTGTTTAAGGAAGTGCTTCAAGAGTATGAAGAAAAAAATAATGCAACAGTTACATTTTTGGTACTGGGAGAAGAGTCAACTTTTTCTATGTACGAAGGTACAAAAACTATTTTTGCAGGTACAAGAAAATATGATAATGTAAGAAGTAATGTCTACGGAGACAACTACGTAATGTTTACAGTAAATGGCGATAAGCTTATGTATCAAATACTTAATATTTTTGAATAAATTCCTAATATTTTCACATTATAACAATGGGTGAGAATATGGGAATAAGATTAGGATATATAGGTAATAGCAAAATACTTTCAAACTGTTCTACTGATAGAACAGTTTCGGTATTAGCATTAAATAATATAGAAAGTACAGATAAAAAGATTAATAAACTTAGAAAAGTGGCTAAAAGCAACATTTTAAATACATTAAAGGTACTTCAAAATAATGAAAAACTAGGAATAAAAATATATGGACTAAGTCCACGTCTTTTTCCTTTGGCAAATTATCCGGATGCTGAATATTTTAGATATATTGATACTTTAAAAACTGAACTAAATGAGCTAGGGGAGTATATAAAGCAAAATGATTTTAGAGTAAATATTCATTTGGAAGGTACGATTATGCTAAATGCTTTGTCGGATAAGCTATATCAGGATGCCCTAAAGAATATTCAATACCAAAATGTATTGTTAAATTCGTTAGGGTTGGATGAAAAAGCAAAAATAATTGTAAATTTAGGTGGGGCATATACAAATAAAAATGACGCAATAGAAAGATTTAAAATTACATTTTCCGACTTAGATGAGGCAATAAGAAAAAGAATTGTATTGAATAATTCAGACAATTCGATAGATGTAGAATCAACACTGAAGGTATGCGAAGAGTTTTCAATTCCATATTACTTAAATGCAAATGTAGGTGGAATAGACAAAAAATTAATAGATAAGTGCACAAAAAGTTGGGAGAGAACTGATTTACCGGCACTATTAGGATTAAGTTCAAATGGAAGCTTGGTTAAGATTGCAGGGTTAAATAAAAATTTGGATGTTATCTTAAATACAGCTGAAAAGGACAAAGATATTTTAAAAATGACAAAAAGTAATTTTCATGTGTAAGAGAAATATTCTCTAACTTGCAGAAAATTTTGAAAATCTTTATAGAAATAAATTTTATGAATTTTTTAAGAATATAAAAAGTGTCATTTCTCAAATTACTTGAAAAATAACACTTTTCACCGTTTTTGAATCTTATTAAATTCTCATCAAACCCTTAAAAGTTGGTCGAGGTGTGATTAGACTACTATTCATATGGCTTTTATTCACTTCTCTCCACTTTCACTATGCCCATTTTTTGCGGAACACACGGATTATCACTTCTTTTGACTTTTCTCTACTTTTATGTGGTTGCATTATGGTTGCATTTAAATGAAGTATCTGATACGACCTGACTTTAGTAGGAAAAAGTGATAAAAACAAGCCTTAACCTTAGTAATAGTGCTAGGTTTAAGGCTTTAATTTTTTTCGGAATTATCT
>CAVHFU010000012.1:0-36529 GCA_963635575.1 bacterium
TATTTGGGACATTTTCAAAAATTAATATATAGGATTTTATCAAAAATTAATCATAATGGGGAAGAAGGCATATTTTTTTCTATTGACAAAGTTAAAATATTGGTTTAATATAAATGAGTCCTAGATATATGCTTATATAGCTCAGCAGGCAGAGCACTTCCTTGGTAAGGAAGAGGTCACCGGTTCGACTCCGGTTATAAGCTCCATTAAAAACCGTTGTAAGTTTAATACTTACAACGGTTTTGCATTACTCTAAAATTATATTTGGTGTATCAGTTGCATTTATAGTAGCAGTTCCACCGATAGGGAATGTAAAAATCGGAGTTGTGTGTCCGAAATCTGCATCAGCGATAACAGGAATATTTTTTAATTCTTCTTTATTTTTTATCATCATTTCCCATTTTTGTGGTGTCATATCACAGCTTTTTTCGGCTCTGCCAAGTGCAATTCCGCGAACATTATTAAAACCTGGTTGTTGAATAAGTGATTGAAGCATTCTGTCGAATTCTACAAGATAAATTGAACCACTTACAGAAGAATCGTTTTCAATAAATAAGATTGTATCTTCATCAAATTTAGGCATATATTCTGTTCCTTGTAGAAGAAGTAATGTGCTTAAATTTCCACCGATTATTTTACCCTTTGCAGTTCCTTTATTAATTGTAAACATTCCGTGATTTTTATAGAAATTTCTTTCCTCTTGATTAATAAACCAAGCATCATTACTCCATATGTCTGATGAAGTTACTTCAACTTTATCTTCTGAGAACAGTATCTTTTTAAAGTAGTCTAGAGTATAGTCAAAACCATATTTCATCCCGAAACTTGAATAGTGTGGACCAGAATAAGTAACAAGATCAGTTTTTGCATAAATAGCATCGCCCAGAGCTGTTATATCGGAAAATCCACAGAATATTTTAGGATTATTTTTTATTAATTCATAATCTATGTGCGTTAATAACTGGTTTGAATTAAATCCGCCAATTACTGTTAAAATAGCTTTTACATTTTTATCTGCGAAAGCTTCATTTAAATCTTCAATACGTGCTTCTATTGGAGAAGATGTAAAATCATCGCATAGGTCTACATTTTTCCCAAAAGTTACTTTAAGACCCAAGTCTGTAAGTCTTTTTGTAGCGATTTCATGCGTCTCGGCGTTAATTATTTTCATGCTGCGTGATGGAGCAATAACACGCACTTCGTCACCAAATTTTAATTTATTAGGTATCATAAAATTACCTCCATTCTTTAGTTTGTGTCCACATTGTACTATACGAATATGAAAAATTCAATATAAAATAGTAAATCTAAATGCTAAATTAATTTTTGAAAAATATTTTTTAAAGTTTACTAATCTAACATGACTGCTATGCAAGGCAGAATGGAATATAAACGTAGTACTAAAAAACTGCACAACTAGCGCAGTTTTTTCTCTTGTCAAAATTTAATAAAAAATATATAATTTTAACGAAAAATGGAAAACTTATGAATTATTTGAAGATTGAATAAATAGATACAAAATTTGTTGAAATAAGTAGAAAGTTTGCCGATAATTAAATAGTGATGTGGTACTAATGAGAAGGAGTGGGACGAATGAATTTGTTAGTCCTTGTAGGTATTTTAGTAGTTTGTATAATTAATTGCTTTAATAGTTTTGTCGGATATGTTCCAGTAAAATTAGTGGGAACTGAAAACGTAGAAGCTGGGGAGGCTGTTCCTATACTTATGTTTCATCATTTTGTTACAGACGAGAAAGAATGTGATTCTGGCACGACTATAACGGATAAGAAGTTTCAAGAAGTGTTAAATGAAATTGAGGAGTTAGGGTATGAGACAATATCTTTTAAGGATTTAATTGATTTTACAGAATATAAAAAAGAATTGCCGAATAAACCGATTTTAATAACTATGGATGATGGATATAAAAGTAATTATGAAATTGCTTTCCCATTGTTAAAAGAAAAGAATATGAAAGCAACAGTATCTATTATCGGAAAGTCTACTAAGTACACAAGTTCTTATTTAAAAAATAAAACATTAGAGCATATGAGCTGGGAAGACCTTAATGAAATGATAGAGAGCGGAGTTTTTGAAGTAGGCAATCACACTTTTGACTTGCATAAATTAAGATCTTCTGGCGGAAGTAGAAATGGTATAACAAAGAACTTTTTTGAATCGGAAGCAGATTATTCAAAAGTTGTAAGGGCGGATATTGATTCATTAGAAAATGCACTAAAGGTTAATTGCAATAATTATAAAAATAATGTATTTTGCTATCCATATGGATACTATGATAAGTTAAGTGAAGCTATTATAAGTGGACTTGGATATAAGGTAACACTTACAACTGATGAAGGTGTTAATTATATTAAACCTGGCGATAAATTAATAGGGTTAAAGAGAATAAATGTATCAATGGAAACGAAAATCAGTGATTATTTAAAATAGGAGGCAATATATGTACTATACAAATGTACTCGATTATCTAGAAAACTCAGCTAAAAATTATCCTAATAAACTTGCGTACACAGACGAAAAGAACTCGATAACATTTGACATATTAAAAGAATATGCCAAGTCGTTAGGCTCTACGATTGCAGAAAAAACTAATAATACTATTAGAAGACCTATAATTGTTATGGTTAAAAATAATGTTTATGATATTGTAGGTTTTATGGGAACATTGTACAGCGGAAATTTTTATGTCCCGATAGATGAAAAAATGCCGAAGGAGAGATTAGAAGCTATTATTTCTAAATTAAATCCATTAATGATATTACATCAAAGTGGGTATGCAGTGGATTATTTGGCGTTTTGCATAGAAGAAAATATTACAAATGAAATTAACATAGAAGATCTAAAAAACATAAGAAATAAAATTATAGATATAGACCCTGCATATATAATTTTTACATCCGGTTCTACCGGAGTTCCTAAAGGAATTGTTATAACTCATAGAGCAATTATAGATTTAGTTGAATGGCTTAGTGAAACATTTGACTTTACTAATGAAGATGCTTTAGGTAATCAGACACCATTTTATTTTGATGCTTCTGTAAAAGATATATATTTAACATTAAAGAATTCACTTACAATGCATATAATTCCTAAAAAATTCTTTATGTTTCCTATAAAATTAATGGAGTATTTAAATAAAAATAAAGTGACTGCAATACTTTGGGCAACATCTGCAATTAATTTAGTGGCTAATTCTAAAGTGCTTGATTTATGCCAACCAGAGTCTTTGCATAAAGTGTTTTTTGCCGGAGAGGCAATGTATGCCAAGAATTTAAATGTATGGCGTAGGGTATTACCTAATGCTATGTATGTAAATTTATATGGCCCTACCGAGATTACGGTTGATTGCACATATTATATTGTAGATAGAGATTTTGCTGATGACGAAATTATTCCGATAGGTAATAATTGCAAAAATATGGAAATAATATTACTAGATGATGAGATGAATTTGGATAAGAGCGGAGAAATATGTGTACGTGGAACAGGGGTTTCACTTGGATATTATAATGAAACTGAAAAAACGAATACTAGTTTTATTCAAAATCCTCATAATTTATATTATAGAGACATTTTATATAAAACCGGTGATATTGCTAGATATAATGAGTTTGGAGAACTTGTATTTATTTGTAGAAAAGACGGACAGGTTAAGCATATGGGAAACAGAATTGAATTAGGTGAGATAGAAGTTGTGGTTAATTCTTTAGATGATATTGATGAGGCTGTTTGTTTATTTGATAGTAGTTCCGATAAAATTATACTTATATGCAAGGGAAGAGAGTTAACAAATTCTCTTATTATCTTATCTCTTTCATCTAAACTTCCTAAATATATGCTGCCGAATGTTATAAAAATATTAGAAGATATGCCTTATAACAGAAATGGTAAAATAGATAGGGTTAAGCTAAAGGAGATGTTCATAAATGGAGAAAATATGTGACATAAACCAACTTAATTTATTGATTTTTCTTTATCTAAAAAAAGGTGTTATTACGAATAACTTTATAAGTTTAGCTGAATATAAGTTATATCTTGAAGAAAAATCGCTATATTATGAAAAAAATAATAATGTTTTGATGCTTTTTAGAGAAGTTAATGGTATTTACCATACATATTTTTATATAAATGCTTTTGAAGAAATTAAAATGCCCCAAAATGTTGTGGTGGAAGTGGTAAATCCGTCTGATGAATTGGTAGAATATTTTCTTAAACTAGGAATTAAGGCGATAAAGAGTAGACTTGAGATGGAGCTTAAATCAGTTAATAGCGAAATGGAATGTAATTTACTTGTAAAGCCGAGTAGTGAGGAAATTAGAGAAGCATACGACATCGTTTTAAGTAATTTTGACAATATTTATGGTTATATTCCAAGCCAAGGTGAATTTCATAGAGACGGTATTTTGATTTATAAAGATGAAAATGGCAAGATAGAGGGAATGGTTCATTATAATACTGTTCCTAAATGTAGTCAGATTTTACATATAGCAGTTATAAAAGAAAAACGTTTATGTGGAATAGGTAGAAAGATTTTAAATGGATATATATATTTAGAGAAAGATAAATGCAAAGCTTTTAAACTATGGGTAAATGAAGAAAATGAAAATGCAATAAGATTTTATGAGAAAAACGGTTATGCTTTTTCTGGAAGAAAATCAGCGATATTTAGTGATATAGGAGATGTGTGATATGGAAGAAAGATTATTAAAAATTTTAAGTGAATTAAGACCGGAAGTTGATTTTACTTCCGAGACAGCTTTAGTAGATGACGGAATTTTGGATTCATTTGATATGGTGGCATTAGTTACTGAGATTAATGATGAGTTTGATGTAAGAATCGGAATTGAAAATTTAGTTCCTGAGAATTTTAATTCTGTGGATTCAATAATAGAGTTAATTGAAAGATTACAAGAAGAGGGTTAGGAGTAAAAAATGTCTTTTACATCTGTTACATTTTTGATTTTTATTTTGGTTACAGTAATTTTATATTATATAATTCCTAAAAAGTTTCAGTGGGTTTTATTACTTGTCGCAAGTTACGTTTTTTATATGTCGGCTGGAGTTAAATTGCTTGTCTTTTTACTTTCTACTACACTAACGACATATTTAGCAGGTATCTTAATGGGTAAACAAGATAAACTATGCAGAGCCCAAATTGACGCAATGGATGGAAACAATAGAAAATGGGTAATTGAGAAAAATAGAGTTAAAAAGAAAGGCATAGTCACTGCTACGATACTTTTTAATTTTACAATTTTATTTTTCTTAAAATACTATAATTTTACTATTGATGGCGTTAATTATGTACTTTCTTTGTTCTCGGATAAATTTACATTTGGCAAAATTAACTTGCTTTTACCACTTGGTATTTCTTTTTATATGTTCCAGTCTATAGGTTACGTTATAGATGTTTATCGTGGAAAATATGAGCCGGATAAAAACTTTTTTAAGTTTTCTCTGTTTGTTTCGTTTTTCCCACAAATAATAGAGGGCCCTATAAGCAGATATGATGAATTGGCACATCAATTATATGAGGGGCATAAATTAGATTTTGACAATTTAAAGTACGGATTACAACTTTTAATGTGGGGATATTTTAAAAAGCTCGTTATTGCTGATAGAGCAGTTTTAGTTGTTAATTATGTATTCGATAATTATTCGACGTTGGATGGTGCAATGATAGTTGTTGGTGTAATGTTTTATTGTATTCAGCTTTATTGTGACTTCTCCGGTGGAATTGATATAACAAGGGGAATTGCTAAGATTTTCGGAATAGAGTTAGTAGAAAACTTTAAACGTCCTTATTATGCTATATCTCTTAGCGATTTTTGGAGAAGATGGCATATTACTTTAGGTACATGGATGAGAGACTATTTATTTTATCCATTGTCTTTGTCTAAAGCTTTTGGAAAACTAGGCAAGTTTTCAAGAAAGAACATAGGAGGAACTTTAGGAAAGATTTTGCCTACTTCTATTGCATCTTTTATAGTGTTTTTTACAATTGGTGTTTGGCATGGGGGAAGTAGCAAGTACTTATTTTTCGGTTTGTGGAATGGTGTAATTATAATGCTTTCTATATTGCTTCAACCGTTTTACAAGAAGTTGGCCGATATTTTACATATTAATTTAGAAAGTACGGTTTGGTACATTTTTAGAATTATAAGAACGACTTTAGTTGTTTTTATAGGAAGATATTTTACAAGAGCAATAAGCCTTGCAGTTGCCTTTAAAATGCTAGGTACTACATTTTATAATTTCAAGTTAAATTCATTGTTTAACTTTGAAAATTGGACGTCTTTGGGACTTAAGGCACACGATTACATAGTTGTATTTGCATCATTTTTAGTTGTTTTGATTTTTGGAGCAATAGAAGAAAGTGGAATAGATATAAGGAAATCTCTTGAGAAAAAGAATGCTTTTATTCAGTTTGCTTCTATTTTAATTTGTATGGTAGTTCTTATTGTGTTTGGAATTTATAGAGGAGATACTATTTCATCTGATTTTATTTATAAACAATTTTAAGGAGAAGAGCAATGAGTTCAAAAAAGTGGTTTTTTATGTTTATATTATGTGCATTAATAACCTTTGGCGGAATAATGGCTTTTAATGTAATTACCGACCCATTTGGCGTTTTTGGTGACCATTTTTTTAATTGGTATTCCTACGATATGACACAAAATCCGCGTGTGGCAAAAGTTGCGTATATAGATAAAGAACATAAAAAATATGATTCGTATATTATTGGCTGTTCAAGTACAAGTTCGTATCCTGTTACTATGCTAAATAAGTATACCGGAGATAATTTTTATAATATGATAATGTATGGAGCAGATATTTATGATTCTACCGAGACTGCAAAGTACCTTATAGATAATTATGAAGTAAAAAATATGTTTTTGGCAGTTTATTTATCAAATGCTATTCAGTATAACTATGAAGCAGATAAATTACTTGGAAACTTACATGGAAAAATTGATGGAACGCCTCTTATAGATTTTTATACGAAGTATTTATTCTTACGTCCGCATTATGGAATTGAGAAAATTAAAGCCAAAATGGAAGACAGCTACTTGCAAAATAAAAATGATGTGTTTAATGTTGAAACCGGTGTGTATGATAAAACTAAGAGGGATATTGAACCTATTGGAAGTTTAGAAGATTATTTTAAAACATATCCGGTTTTTACTAGCTATCCGTACATGAAAATTGATAGTTTGCCGGAAATAGAAAACTGCTTAAATTCTATACAAGAATTAAAAGAAATTTGTGATAGTAAGGGAATAAACTTTAAAGTCATTTTAACACCTTTATATATCGATTATGCTAAGTATTATAGTCAGGATGATATAGATTTATTTAAGGTTAAATTAGCAGAAATTACGGATTTTTGGGACTTTTCACTAAGCTCGGTTAGTACAGAGCCAAGATACTTTTATGATGAGGCGCATTTTAGAAATTGCGTTGGGAAAATGGCGTTAGCTAGAATTTACAATGATGAAAATATATATGTTCCAAAGGACTTTGGCATATATATAACTAAAGAAAATGTAGAAAATAACTTAGTAAAATACAATAGTTTAACGTTTAATGACACAATCTATACGAGAAAAGTGCCTATATTAATGTATGGTAAAATAAATGATGTTTCTTTGCTTGAAAGCCAAGTGAAAAAGCTTATTCAGGCCGGATATAAGTTTATAACTTTTGAAGAAATGAAAAAATACGTTGAGGGAAACGGAGAAATTCCGAAAAAAGTTGCTGTATTAGCTCTAGATAAAGATAATATTGGAACTATAGGGCAAATTCAAAAGATTTTAAAAGAAAATGAAGCGACAGCAACACTTTTTACTAGCTATAGAGATATAGAAAATAGTAAGATAGATAACGGAAGTTACTTTCAAAAAATCATAAAAGAAATAGATAAAGATGTAATAGATATTCAGTTAAAATGTGATGAAATGATATATCGTGATGAAAGCAAGTTTATGGCGGAATTAAGAAAAAAAGTATCAGATTTTTCAAGTTGCATAGGAAATAAAGCAAAAGTCCTTTGGTATAGAAATGAAACTTTTGATGAGCTAACAGAGGTTATTGGTAAAGAGGAAGGCATTGAATTTAGCTTATGCGATACGAATGGAATTAACACACTCGTTAAAGGAATGGATCAGAGTCTAAGAGGTATGAAATATATTAAAGTAAATGAAAAGTCAGATGTTTTGGAACTTGTTAAGTATTGACAATTTGCATAAATAACATATAATGGTTATGGAAATTAAACATAGGTTATACTCAAAAATATTTTTTAGGAGGAATTTGTTATGACACCTCATAATGAAGCACGTAAAGAAGACATTGCAAAGGTAGTTTTAATGCCCGGAGATCCACTTCGTGCAAAATTCATCGCTGAGAACTTTATGGACAACTATAAAGTTGTTAACTCTGTAAGAGGAATGCTTGCATATACAGGGGAATACAAGGGAAAGAGAATTACCGTAATGGGACACGGAATGGGAATCCCGAGTGTAGGTATTTATTCATACGAACTTTTCAAGTTTTATGATGTAGATGCTATCATTAGAATTGGTAGTTGTGGCTCGTATAAGAAAGACGTAAAGGTTTTGGATGTACTATTAGTGGATAATGCATATAGTGAATCTACTTATGCACTTGTGCAAAGCGGATTTACCGGAAACATGACTAAGTCTAGCGACGAACTTAATGAAAAGATTAAGGAAACAGCAAAGGAAATGAACTTGGATGTTAGATTTAGCAACATTCATAGTTCAGACGTATTCTACTCTGATACAACAAACATTGAAGAACTTACTGAGAAGTATGGTTGCTGTGCTGTTGAGATGGAGTCGTTTGGCTTGTTTCACAATGCAAATGTGCTAAATAAGAAAGCAGCATGTATACTAACTGTAAGCGATAGCCTTGTTGAAAAAGCAGAGCTTACCGCAGACGAGAGAAGGACTTCAATGACTAACATGATTAAGTTAGCTTTGGAATCGGCATTAAAGATGTAAAGTAAAAAATGCATTTGTTGATAATGATAAATCGAAGAAATTGAGGGATAAAGTGCTTCCGTTAGGTGAAAAGTATCCTAATGTAACATGGAAAAATTTTGTTGCTAAAATTAACAAGCATATTATATCTAATACTTCAGGTATAATATGTAAAAAACATATATATTTTATTGTATATATGTTTTTTTGTATTAAAATTCATTCATTGAATATTATAATAATATACCGTTATCGGTACAAGCATATTGACATATTATACCGGTAACGGTATAATATGTATAGAGGTGAAAATTATGGAATTTATGACAACAAAAGAAACTGTTAAAAGATGGAATATTAGTGAAAGAAGAATTAGAAAATTACTACAAGACGGAAGAATTGAAGGTGCTATTAAAGTTGGCAATAATTGGAATATTCCTATTAATGCAAATAAACCAGCTGATAGAAGAAGTATTAAATTAGATAATGCTGAATTTAAAATTGATTTAGATGAAGATTACTTCGATAAAGTTGATAAACTTAATGAATTATTAAATTCTAAAAGACCAATATCAAAAGAAACATTAAAATCATTAAAAGAATCTATTAATTTAGAATGGACTTATAATAGTAATGGCATAGAAGGTAATACTTTAACATTAAGGGAAACACAAGTTGTTTTAGAGGGCATTACAGTTGGCGGTAAATCATTAAAAGAACATTTAGAGGTTATTAATCATGAACAAGCAATATTATTTTTAGATGACCTTATTAAAGATAAAGAACCAATTAGTGAATGGAATATTAAAAATATTCATCAATTAGTATTAAAAGAAATAGATGATGATAATGCTGGTAAATATAGAAATGAAAATGTAAAGATAAAAGGTGCAACGCATATTCTACCGGATTATTTAATTATCTCAGAACTAATGGGAAAATTAATTATTAATTATGAAGATTGGAAAAAATATCATCCAATTATTAGAGCTACATTATTACATGGCGAACTAGTTAAAATTCATCCATTTGTTGATGGTAATGGAAGAACTTCAAGGCTAGTTATGAATCTATCATTAATGAATAGTGGATATCTTCCTGTAATTATAAAAAAGGATAAGAGATTAGAATATTATAATGCTTTAGATAAAGCACACACGATTGGTGATTATACTGATTTTGTTAAATTAGTTAATGAATTAGAAATAGAAATGCTAAATAAGTATTTAGAATTATTGTAGAATTATTTATTGAAGTAAGAAAGGCGAAAGCAAAATAAACCCAAATTATTAAACTTTTTTGTCTAATAATTTAGGTTTATTAAATGCTAAGCTGTTTTTTAATCTCTACTTTTTCCAAAAATTCTAAGCAACTCTAAGAATAAGTTTATAAAGTCTAAATACAATGTTAACGCACCGAGTATTGCGAACTTTGTCATAAATTCATCATCATTTTCTACTTGGTATGCCATTGCTTTTATTTTTTGAACATCATAAGCGGTTAATCCAACAAATACAATTACAGCAACTACTGCGATTGCAAATGAAAGAGTGCTACTTGGTAAAAATAGATTTACGATACCTGCAAGTATTATTCCGATTAGTGCCATAAGTAGTATAGAACCTATTTTGGATAAGTCTTTTTTAGTAGTATAGCCATATAATGCCATTATGCCAAACATTCCTGCCGAAATAAAGAATACACTTGTAATTGAACTAAGCGTGTAAGCTAAAAAGATAACTGAAAGTGTTAAACCATTTACGACTGAATATAGCATAAATGAAGTTATTGCAGCACCTTTACTCATTTTATGAACTCTACCGGTTAAAGTAATTACTAGTACTAATTCAGCAATAAGAAGTCCAATCCAATAAATATTGTTTGTTAGAATTCTTTCTAGTAACCAAGGTGTATGTGCTGTATAAAACGCAGTTAAACCTGTTGCAAGTAAGCCACCAAACATCCAACCAAAAATTTTAGAAAATACTTCAGAAACAGAACGTTCTTTATTCCCATATACGTCTACAATTACATCTGAGTCATTCATATAAATCCCTCCTTAAATATTAGTATTATATTATCATAATAAAATTAAAATATCCATACATATAATGAGAAGAAAATATTAATTTCGAGTTGAAATTATTCGACAAAAAAGTATATAATGCATTTGTAATATCTATTATTAAAATTAGGAGGTAATTTTATGGGATTAATTAAGGCAGCATTTGGTGCAGTAGGTAGTACTTTAAGTGACCAATGGAAAGAAGCGATACGTTGTGAAGAAATGGGCAACGATGTACTAATGATGAAAAAAACCACGCCAACTGGTGTTATTTCAAATAAAAGTACAATTATTGTAGGTCCGGGCCAAGTGGCTATTATTTATGATAATGGTAGAATTGTTGATGCAACAGCAGAAGAAGGAATTTACACATTTGATAGCTCATCAACACCATCTTTATTTGCAGGTCAATTTGGCGGAATGTTTAAGGAAATGTGGCAAAGGTTCACATATAATGGAGCAACAGCTAAAGAGCAAGCCGTTTACTTCTTTAATACAAAGGAAATAATCGGTAATAAGTTTGGGACTCCAAACCCTGTTCCTTATAAGGATTGGGGACATCCAATAATGAATGCAAGAACAAATAGCTATATTGCAATGAGTGTAAAAGTAAAATGTTTCGGAACATATACAATTCAAATAGAAGATCCGTTCTTATTTATGTCAAAGATTGCCGGACTTTCAGAAGTTTACACAAAAGATGAGTTGGTAGAACAAATAAGAGCAGAAGTAATTGGCTCGTTCTCAAATGTTATGAACGGCTTGGGAAGCGATAAATACAAGATAGAAGTTCTAGAGTTACCTAATAAGACTGATGAAATTAAGAAAATTATGGACGAAGAAGTTTTTGATAAACCTATTCGTGAACGTGGAATTAAGATTGTATCTTTCGTTGTAGAAAGTTTAACATTAGATGATGAATCTAGCGAAAAAATCGATAATTATGAAATTGGTGGAGATGCTTACCAACAACAAGGTGTACTTACAGGTGCATACGCAAATGCAATTCAAGATGCAGCTAATAATGCAAATGGTGCAGCTAATGGATTTATGGGAATTGGCATGATGAATATGGCAACAAATGGAATGAATATGGGAGCAGCATTTAACAATGCACAACCTATGCAGCCAAATCCATCAGCATTAAATACAAACCCAATGAGCAATGCGACAGCTAACAACGCACCACAACAAAGTACAGGAGCTGTTTGCAGTAATTGTGGAAATCCTGTAAGCGGGAAATTTTGTAGTAATTGTGGAACACTAGTTGCACAAAAGAAATTTTGCACAAACTGTGGAACAGAAGTAAATGGAAAATTCTGTCCTAATTGTGGAACTAAAGTAGAATAATAAAAAGGGGGAAGTTTTATGAACGCAACAGATCACAAGTGTCCAGCGTGTTCAGCTTCTTTGCCTTTTGATCCGACCACAGGGACTTGGAAATGCGAGTATTGTGCTACTACATATACAATAGAAGATTTGGAAAAGGTTGAGGCTAAAAATAGCGAGTGTGAAGCTAAAAAGGATAGAATTAACGGAAGAAAGATGGATGTAGATGAGTACAGTTGTCCAAACTGTGGTGCAAAAATTGTTACTGATGAAAACACTACAGCTACATTCTGTGTATATTGCGGAAGTACATCAATTATTAAGAATAGGCTTTGCGGTATGTATCAACCCGACATGATTATTCCTTTTAAGACTACAAAAGAACAAGCAATAGAGGCTTTTAAAAAGTGTACAAAGGGCAAATTGTTTGCACCGAGTGATTTTGCTAAAAAAGAACAAATAGAAAAAATATCCGGAGTTTATATCCCTTTTTGGTTATATGATTGTGTGGCAGAAGGGGAGATAAGCGGAACGGCCGAAAAAATTAATACTTGGACTGCCGGTGATTATAGATACACAAAGACAGATACATTTGAAGTCGCAAGAGGCGGAAAGGCTACTTTCGATAAGGTACCTGTTGATGGTTCGAAAAAATTTGATGATGATATTATGGATTCAATAGAACCATTTTCGTATGACGAATTAAAAGATTTTTCTGCGTCATATTTATCCGGATTTTTGGCGGAGAAGTATGATGTTGATGAAGATGAAGCATATTCTAGGGCAAAAGAAAGAATGAATATAACTTTTAGAGATGAACTAAAAAGAGATATTACAGGTTACACAACAGTTTCTGCCAGTAACGAGAAAAGTAATATTAATAGTACTAAAGCAGATTATGCTATGTTTCCGGTTTGGATGTTAAATATTAAATATAAAGATAAGATGCATACGTTTGCTATGAATGGTCAAACAGGCAAAATGATTGGAAATGTGCCTATTTGTGCTTCAAAAGCTTTGCTTTGGGCGATTGGCGTATTTTTGGGTAGCTTTGGAATTTTATCTTTAATTTTATATTTAATATAGGAGGTGGCATAGTTGATAAAAGAAATTAGAAAAATAAGTGCTATTATGGTTGCTTTTGTTTCTTTAGCTAATGTCGGCTTTGCATCTCCTAAGGATACAACACCAACAGTAGATGCAAGTGAAAAGGTTTATGACTTTGCAGAGCTACTTTCTGATTCGGAAGAAAAAACGATTTATAATGAAATCACAGGACTTATAGATGAGTATAATTTAGATGCAGCTGTTGTTACTATTAATTATAATAATAAATCATCAGCCAAAAGCTATGCCGAAGATTTTTATGATTATAACGATTTCGGAGTAGATTCTACAAAAGACGGACTTATTTTCTTAATAGATATGGATAATAGGGAAATGTGGATTTCTACTACCGGCACAGCACAACTTATATATGATGATGCTAGAATAGATAACATATTAGATGCTGCATACGACGAAATTGCAGATAAAAACTATTATGGATGTGCCAGTGAGTTTGTTAGATTATCTAAGTATTATGCCGGGTTAGGCATTCCGGATAGCAACAAAAATGCAAACATAAATGAAAACGGTGACTATTATGTATATAATGAAACTGGCAGTGATAATGATGCAAATTTCGGTTTAGCATTTATTGGCGCCGGAATAGTAACTTTGATATTTATGATAGTTGCATTGGCAAAGCATAGGACTGTGCGTAAGGCGTCTGAAGCAAAGCAATATATGAAAAACTTAAAAATAACTAATAAAGTAGATAATTTCTTGCACACGCATACAACTCAAGTTTACATTCCACCGGCAAACGACTCTTCGAGTAGCGGAGGCGGTTCTTCAACAAGCTTTGGCAGTAGCGGAACCAGTCATGGTGGAGGAGGCAGAAGCTTTTAATATAAAGCGAAGAAAGATATGATAATAAATGATTTTGATATTGAACAAATTGCAGAGTCAGGCGAATGTTTTAGATGGAATAAAATAAAAGATAAACATTATTCGGGTATTATAGGCAAAGACTATTGCGAGGTTTGGCAAGACGGAAATAATGTAGAATTCTCAGGAATATCACAAGAAAAATTCAATCATTATTTTGACTTGGAAAGAGATTATTCAAAAATAAAAGAGTATTATATGAATGATGAAATACTAAAAAAGGCAATAGGATTTGGAGAGGGAATCAGAATTTTAAACCAAGACAAGTTTGAAACACTTATTTCGTTTATAATATCTGCCAACAATAATATACCTCGGATAAGAAAATCAGTTGAAAAGATTTCTAAAAAGTATGGAGACGAAATAGGCGACGGGCTATATGCTTTCCCGACACCGCTTCAACTTTCACACGCAACAGAGGAAGAATTAATGGAAACCGGAGTTGGATTTAGAGCTAAGTATATAGTAAATACTTGCAAGGCGATAGTAAATGGTGTTAACCTTGACGAACTTTCAGAGCTTCCTACTAAAGAGTGTAAAAAGGAATTAATGAAATTAATGGGGGTAGGCCCTAAAGTTGCTGATTGCGTTATGTTGTTTTCTATGGGGAAAACTGATGCATTTCCGGTAGATGTTTGGATTAAGAGGATAATGGAAAGTTTATATATAAAGCAGGAAATGTCTCTTAATCAAATACAAAAATATGCAGAGGAAAAGTTCGGAGAATATGCCGGAATAGCTCAGCAATATTTATTCTTTTATGCGAGGGATAATTTAAAATAAAGTGAATATTATTTAAAGTTTAAAATATGAGATTATTAAAATTTTAATAGTCTCATATTTTTTGCTATATATTGCATAAAATATCTCTGAGGTGGGAAATGAATGGTTGATATAATTAAAGCGATTATATTCGGTATAATTGAGGGTATAACAGAATGGCTTCCAATAAGCAGTACAGGACATATGATTTTAGTGGAAGAGTTTATTAAAATGAATGTTACGCCTGAGTTTTGGAAGGTATTTTTAGTGGTAATACAATTTGGGGCGATATTGGCTGTTATAATGTTGTACTTTAAAAAATTAAATCCATTTTCTTTAAGTAAGACAGCTGAAGAGAAAAAAGATACTTGGATTTTGTGGCTTAAGGTAGTTGTGGCATCGATTCCGGCAGCTATAATAGGAGTTTTGTTTGAAGATGCAATAGATATGTTTTTAGATAATTCTTTAGTAGTGGCAATTATGCTGATTTTATATGGTGTATTCTTTATACTGTTAGAAAATAGAAAAAAGCAAGTATCTATTACAGAGTTAAAATCAATTACGCATATGACTGCGTTAATAATAGGAGTATTTCAAGTATTAGCATTAATTCCGGGGACATCGAGGTCAGGTGCAACGATTTTGGGAGCTATGCTAATTGGAACATCACGAGAAATAGCAGCTGAATTTACATTTTTCTTAGCAATTCCGGTAATGTTTGGAGCAAGTTTATTAAAACTGATAAAATTTGGTTTCGCGTTCACGAGTGCTGAACTAATGATATTAATTGTTGGAATGATAACGGCATTTATAGTTTCAATAATTGCAATTAAATTTTTAACGAGTTATATAAAGAAAAATGATTTCAGAGTGTTTGGGTATTACAGGATAGTGTTGGGCATTTTGGTGTTACTGCATTTTACAATTTGTGGGAAAATAAATATTTTTTAAAGTGGTTGACAATTTCCGTAAAATAGTGGTAAAATATGTACTGTATGTTAAAAACTAAGGAGGTGAAAAAAACGTGCCAACCTTTAATCAATTAGTAAAGAAAGGAAGAACCACTGCTGAAAAGAAATCTACAGCTCCTGCTCTTCAAAAAGGTTTGAATTCAAAGAGAAAAATTGAGACAGATATTAGCTGCCCTCAAAAGAGAGGTGTTTGTACTGTTGTTAAAACTGTTACACCTAAAAAACCAAACTCAGCTCTAAGAAAGATTGCCAGAGTTAGACTTACTAACGGAATGGAAGTTTCTTCATATATTCCAGGTATTGGTCATAACTTACAAGAACACAGTGTAGTTCTAATTAGAGGTGGAAAGGTAAAAGACCTTCCAGGTGTTAGATATCACATCATTCGTGGAGTACTTGATACTGCCGGAGTTAATGACAGAAAACAAGGAAGATCTAAGTATGGCGCAAAGAGACCTAAGAAATAAAATTCGTACAGTCTTAACGCAAACTAAGCTTGTACGATTATAATATATTTAGTACGAGCGCTAACGGCAGGTAATGCCGAGTACCTAACAGACAAGATGTCTGCAATCTATGAAAGGGGGAAGTAAAGTGCCAAGAAGAGGATTTATAGCACAAAGAGAAGTTTTACCTGATCCTATTTACAATAACAAAGTTGTTACAAAGTTAATCAACAAAGTTATGTATGATGGTAAAAAAGGTGTAGCTCAATCTATAGTATATGATGCATTTAACATTGTTAATGAAAAAACTTCAAAGGATGCATTAGATGCTTTTGAAGAAGCATTAAATAATGTAATGCCTGTATTAGAAGTTAAAGCTAGACGTGTAGGTGGTGCAACATACCAAGTTCCTATGGAAGTTAGACCAGAAAGAAGACAATCTTTAGGAATTAGATGGTTAGTTGAATACGCTAGAAAACGTAACGAAAGAACAATGGCTGAAAAACTTGCTAATGAAATTATGGATGCTATTAATAACGTTGGTGGAGCTATTAAGAAGAAAGAAGAAGTTCATAAGATGGCTGAAGCTAACAGAGCATTTGCACACTATAGATGGTAATTAGATTAGAAATTTTATACTACAGCTTAAATTAAATAAGGAGGGTAATTATGCCGAGACAATTTTCATTGGAAAAAACTAGAAACATCGGTATTATGGCTCATATTGATGCTGGTAAAACAACAACTACAGAAAGAATTTTGTTCTATACAGGTAGAGTTCACAAAATCGGTGAAACACACGAGGGTGCTGCTACTATGGACTGGATGGAACAAGAGCAAGAAAGAGGTATTACAATTACCTCTGCTGCTACAACTTGTCAATGGAAAGGTCATAGAATAAATATCATTGATACTCCAGGACACGTTGACTTTACAGTTGAAGTAGAAAGATCATTAAGAGTATTAGACGGTGCAGTTGCGGTTTTCTGTGCTAAAGGCGGAGTTGAACCACAATCTGAAACTGTATGGAGACAAGCAGACAAATATCACGTACCAAGGATTGCTTATATCAATAAGATGGATATTATGGGTGCTGATTTCTATGCAGATGTTAAAATGATGAAAGATAGATTAGGAGCTAACGCAGTTCCACTTCAATTACCAATCGGTAAAGAAGATACATTCAAGGGAATCATAGACTTAATCACTATGAAGAGCGAAGTTTACTATGATGACCTTGGAAAAGATGTTAGAGAGGAAGAAATTCCTGAAGACATGAGAGCAATTGCTGAAGAATATAGAATAAATATGTTAGAAGCTGTTGCTGAAGAAGATGAAGACCTAATGATGAAATATTTAGAGGGTCAAGAAATCACTGTTGAAGAAATAAAGAAAGTAATTAGAAAAGCTACAATTGCTGTTAAAATGACACCAGTACTTTGCGGTTCTTCTTATAAGAACAAGGGTGTTCAAATGATGTTAGACGCAGTTATCGACTACTTACCAGCTCCAATCGATGTACCACACATTAAAGGTACTGTTGAAGGTGTTGAAGGAGAAGTTGAAAGAGCTTCTAGCGATGAAGAACCATTTGCAGCATTAGCATTCAAGATTATGACAGATCCATTCGTTGGAAAACTTTGTTTCTTTAGAGTATATTCAGGAACACTTGAATCTGGTTCATATGTATTAAATTCTACAAAGAACAGCAAAGAAAGAGTTGGACGTATTGTTTTAATGCACGCTAACCACAGAGAAGATGTTGATAAAGTATATTCTGGAGATATCGCTGCTGCTGTTGGATTAAAGAATGTAACAACAGGTGATACACTTTGTGATGAAAATCACCCAATTATCCTTGAATCAATGGAATTCCCTGATCCAGTTATTTCAGTTGCTATTGAACCAAAGGATAAAGCCAGTCAAGAAAAGATGGGTATTGCTCTTGCAAAACTTGCAGAAGAAGACCCTACATTCAAGACTCATACAGACCAAGATTCTGGACAAACTATCATCTCTGGTATGGGTGAATTACACCTTGACATTATCGTTGATAGAATGAAGAGAGAATTTAAGGTTGAATGTAATGTTGGTAAACCACAAGTTGCTTATAAAGAAACAATCCGTAAAAAGGTTAAAGCAGAAGGTAAGTTCATTCGTCAATCAGGTGGTCGTGGACAATACGGACATGCTATCATCGAAGTTGAGCCTATGGAAAAAGGTACAGGATACGAATTTGTTAACAAAATCGTTGGTGGTGCAGTTCCTAAGGAATTTATCGGACCTATCGATGCAGGTATCCAAGAAGCTATGGAAACTGGTATTCTTGCCGGATTCCCAGTTGTTGACTTAAAGGTAATTTTAGTTGATGGTTCTTATCACGATGTTGACTCTTCAGAAATGGCGTTCAAGATTGCCGGTTCAATGGCAATTAAGGAAGCTCAAAAACTTGGAGAATCAGTATTACTAGAACCAATTGAAAAAGTTGATATTACAGTTCCTGAAGAATACATGGGAGACGTTATTGGAGATATTAACTCTCGTCGTGGACGTCTAGAAGGAATGGAAGATAGAGCAAATACAAAGGTTATCCACGGTTATGTTCCACTTTCTGAAATGTTTGGATATGCAACAGACCTTCGTTCAAGAACACAGGGTAGAGGAGCATATACAATGCAATTCGATCATTATGAGGAAGTTCCTAAGAGTGTTCAAGAAGCCGTTATCGGGCAAAGAGCAGCTCTTAAAAAGGACTAGTTAATGTAAAACGGATAACATCCGTTTCTATACATTATAATTTAAAAATTTATCTTGCTTTTTTTACACTAATAGTATAAAATACAAGCGAGTAATATAAATAAAGGAGGAAATTTAAAATGGCTAAAGCAAAATTTGAAAGAACTAAGCCACACGTTAATATCGGAACTATCGGTCACGTTGACCATGGTAAGACTTCTTTAACAGCGGCTATTACAAAGGTATTAGCATTACAAGGAAAGGCTCAATATGAAGCTTATGATCAAATTGATAAGGCTCCAGAAGAGAGAGAAAGAGGAATCACAATTTCTACAGCACACGTAGAATATGAAACAGAAAAAAGACACTATGCACACGTTGACTGCCCAGGACACGCTGACTATGTTAAAAACATGATCACAGGTGCTGCTCAAATGGACGGTGCTATCCTAGTTGTTTCTTCAGCTGATGGTCCAATGCCACAAACAAGAGAACACATCTTACTTGCTCGTCAGGTTGGTGTTCCTTACATTGTAGTATTTATGAATAAAGTTGACCAAGTTGATGATCCAGAATTATTAGAATTAGTTGAAATGGAAATCAGAGAATTATTATCAAGCTATGAATTCCCTGGAGACGAAATTCCTATCATTAAGGGTTCTGCTCTTAAGGTTCTTGAATCAACATCTCAAGATCCTAATGCTCCAGAATATGCTTGTATTCATGAATTAATGGATGCTGTTGATAGCTACATTCCTACTCCTGAAAGAGATACAGCTAAGCCTTTCTTAATGCCAGTTGAAGATGTATTCACAATCACAGGTCGTGGTACTGTTGCTACGGGTAGAGTAGAAAGAGGAACATTAAAAATTAACGACGAAGCTGAAATCGTTGGTCTTGCTGACGCTTCTAAGAAAACAGTTGTTACAGGTATCGAAATGTTCAGAAAGCTTCTTGACGAAGCTCAAACTGGTGATAACATCGGTGCATTACTTCGTGGTATCCAAAGAAATGAAATTGAAAGAGGTCAAGTTTTAGCTAAGCCTGGAACAATTCATCCACACACACACTTCAAGGGTGAAGTTTACATCTTAACTAAAGAAGAAGGTGGACGTCATACTCCATTCTTCAACAACTACAGACCACAATTCTATTTAAGAACAACTGACGTAACAGGTGTTATTGAATTACCTCAAGGAACAGAAATGGTTATGCCTGGAGATAACGTAACAATGACAATCAAGTTAATCAGCCCTATCGCTATCGAAGAAGGATTAAGATTTGCTATTCGTGAAGGCGGAAGAACAGTTGGTTCTGGTGTTGTTTCTTCAATCATTGAATAATATTCTTTATGAAGATAGAAAACAAGGTTCAAAAATGAGCCTTGTTTTTTTTGCATTTAATTTACCTAAGTAACAATGTATTTTACATAATCATAATATGTAATAGGTGATTATATGGAATACATTATTTTATGGATTTTAGCTCTCTTTGGATTATGGGATTTAATCGCTAGAATAGTTGAAAGCTATTATATAGAAAATAGAAGAGGAGAAGTTGATGTTACTATAAAAGTGAAAAATCAAGAACACAACATAGAGTGGCTAATAAGACAGATCGAAAGAATCGATTTGATAGGAAAAATTAATATTGAAGATGATGGCTCAAATGATACAACTTTAGAGATTATACATAAATTAAAGAAGAATCATCCACAAATAATTGTAAAAGAATAGAATACAAAAACACAGTATATATAAATTGCGTTTTCTAAAGTAATTTGCATACTGTGTTTTTGTATATTAATTATATTATTAATCTACAAAATCGAAAATGTCATAATTAAGCTTGCAAATACTATTGAAACCATAGATAAAAGCTTAATTAAAATATTTATTGAAGGACCGGAAGTGTCCTTAAATGGGTCTCCGACAGTATCTCCTACGACAGCTGCTTTATGCTGTTCAGAACCTTTGCCACCGTAATTACCGGCTTCAATGTACTTCTTTGCGTTATCCCAAGCTCCGCCTGAGTTTGCCATCATTATTGCAAGTATAAAACCTGTAACAGTAGCACCGGCAAGCATTCCCGTTACTCCGTTAACACCTAAAATTAATCCCGTTAGGATAGGGGCAGAAATAGCAATTACAGCCGGGAAAATCATTTCTTTTTGAGCTGCCTTTGTGCATAGTTTTACGCATTTTGCATAGTCAGGATCTTCTGTACCATCCATAATTCCTCTAATTTCTCTAAATTGACGTCTTACTTCAATAACTACGCTTTGTGCAGCTCGCCCAACAGCTTCCATTGTTCTTGAAGCAAATAAGAATGAAAGCATTCCTCCAATGAATAAGCCGATTAATATAATTGGGTTGGTTAATCGTAAGTCAAATTCAAAAGTTGGGTCTATAATTTTTATTTCTTCTATATATGAAGAAAGTAGTGCAAGAGCTGTAAGTGCAGCAGAACCAATTGCAAATCCTTTTCCTGTCGCTGCTGTCGTATTTCCAAGTGAGTCAAGAGCATCGGTTCTAACACGAACTTCTTCATCAAGTCCTGCCATTTGAGCAATACCACCGGCATTATCCGCAACCGGCCCGTATGCATCAGTTGCAAGTGTTATACCTAATGTCGAGAGCATACCAACAGCTGAAAGCCCGATGCCATATAATCCGAAGTTATAATTTGTAAATCCACCGGCTACCCAAAAGCTTATTAAAATTGCGGCAGATATGATTAAAACAGGTAGAGCAGTAGATAACATTCCAAGCGAAAGTCCGCCAATTATTATTGTGGCAGGACCTGTTTCAGAGGTCGAAGCGAGTTTTTGTGTAGGCCTATATGTGTCTGATGTGTAATATTCTGTGAATGTTCCAATAAGTATTCCGGCGATAAGTCCTGTTATTACTGAAAAGTAAACACCTATTTTTTCAGGACCAAGTACGTTAATAACTAGGAAGTATGTAGCAATCGCGATTATCAATCCACTAAGAAGAGTACCTTTTCTAAGAGCGGATAGTAAATATTTTTGATTTGCGTTTTCTTTAGTTCTTACAAAGAAAGTACCAACAATTGAAGCAAATATTCCGATAGCTGCCATTATCATTGGAATAGAAACCCCTTGAAAGCCATATCCGGCAGCAACAGCTAAGGCACTAGTTGAAACTATTGACCCAACATATGATTCATAAAGGTCAGCACCCATTCCGGCAACATCACCAACATTATCACCAACGTTATCTGCGATTGTAGCTGGGTTTCTGTGGTCATCTTCCGGTATGCCGATTTCAACTTTCCCAACTAAGTCAGCTCCAACATCAGCTGCTTTAGTGAAGATTCCACCGCCAACCCTTGCGAATAAAGCCATAGAAGATGCACCCATACCAAAGGTAAGCATTGCGGATGTGATTTTTTGAATTTGTTCAGCACTTGTTAAGCCTAGACTAGGGTTAGAGTACCAAAACTTTAAGAAAAAGTACCAAATAGAT
This sequence comes from bacterium, assembly GCA_963635575.1. Classification (GTDB taxonomy): domain Bacteria; phylum Bacillota; class Clostridia; order TANB77; family RGIG9151; genus RGIG9151. The sequence continues at coordinate 22,813 of CAVHFU010000012.1, forward strand.
ATATCGAGTAGTCCTAACCCTACTACTGTAAATCCCATTACTCCTCCGGCAGAGAAAGCAACTCTAAGACCACTGTTTAAGCTTTTCATCGAAGCATTTGCAGTCCGACAATTAGCTGCAGTAGCAATTTTCATTCCTATAAATCCGGACAATCCGGAGAAAAAACCACCTGTTAAAAATGCAAATGGTACAAAAGGAGTTACAAAGTCCCAATATGCCATAATTCCTAAGACAACAGTCATTATGGCAAAAAATATTGCAACAACTCCATATTGTCTTTTTAAATACGCGTTTGCACCATCTTTAATTGAATTAGATATTTTTTGCATTGTTTCGTTTCCTTTTGGTGCACGAAGGACACGAATTGCTAAAAAAAGTGCAAAAAATAAAGCAACACCCGAACCTATCGGTGCTAGTAATGTGTAATCCATATATTTTCCTCCTCTAATTTTATACTCATGTATCGTCAAAATGTCGAAGATATTGATATGTATAAGTGATTTTTTCAAAAAAGGTAATTTTTTTTAATTATGCCTTCTTTATTATAAAAAAATATGTTAGAATGTACTAGAAAAAGAGGGGGAATAGTTTATGGAACCAATGATGACTAAGCCTTTATATAAGGTGAGAAAGATAAATGATTTAAAGGAATTGCTTGATCAATGTACAGCCCTTTATAGCGATGAAATCGCTTTTATGTCAAAAGTAGATGACAAGTATGTTGGCACTACATATAAAAAATATAAAGAAGATGTATATGCACTAGGAACAATGTTATCTGAGCTTGGAATGAAAAACGAGCATATTGCAGTTATAGGCGAGAATAGATATGAATGGTGTGTTACTTATATGGCTGTTACTTGCAGTGGCGGAGTTATTGTTCCACTCGATAAGGAATTACCACAAGCTGAAATTGAGAATTTATTAAATCGTTCAAAAGCAAAAGTTATAGTTTTCTCAAAGAAGTATAGAGAGTATGTAAAAGAGTTTATGCAGAAAAATAGTAATTTAACTGTTGCAATTGATATGGATTCTAAAATAAAAGAAGAAGGAATATATTCATTTTCAGAATTAATTAATCAAGGAATTAAGGCAATGGAATCTGGAAATAATGAATATGGAAAAACAAAAATAGAAAGTAATTCACTCGCCGGAATATTCTTTACATCAGGAACTACTGAACTTGCAAAAGGTGTTATGCTTTCTCATAAGAATATAACTTCAAATGTTATGGCAGGAATGTCCTTATTTAAGGCACAACCTGGAGATAGGCTACTATCTATATTACCAATTCACCACACATATGAATGTACTTGTGAATTTTTATTAATGACATTCCAAGGAGCTACAATATATTTCTGTGAGGGACTTAAGCATATTCAAAAGAACTTGCAAGAAGCAAAACCAACAGTATTACTTGTTGTTCCACTTATATTAGAGAATATGTACAATAAAATTTGGAAACAGATTGAAAAGAAGGGGATTACTAAAAAAGTTAAGTTAGCTCTTTTAGTTAGCAATATGCTGTTAAAGTTAAATATAGATATTAGAAAGAAAGTATTTAAAGATATTTTGGATGTGTTTGGAGGAGAGCTAAATGTAGCTATTGCAGGAGCGGCTGCTGTTAATCCAGAGGTATTAAAAGGTCTTAGAAGTTTCGGAATTCAAACTATTCAAGGATATGGCCTTACAGAATCATCACCACTAGCAGCTCTAAATCCACTGTCTGCGGCTAAAGATGCAGCAATTGGTATTCCAATGCCTGATTCGGAGATGGTTATAGATAATCCGGATAAAGACGGAATTGGTGAAATATTAATAAAAAGTAATTCTATTATGATGGGATACTATGAAAATAAAGAAGCAACAGATGCTGTTTTAATTGATGGTTGGTTACATTCGGGAGACATCGGATACAGAGATAAAGACGGATATTTCTACATTACAGGCAGAAAGAAAAACGTTATTGTAACTAAAAACGGTAAAAATATCTTCCCTGAAGAAGTTGAGTCGTATATGGTAAAGAGTCCATATATTTCTGAAATAGTTGTATACGGAAAAGATGTGCCAAATGATTTAGAAACTAAGGTATGTGCAATCATTGTTCCTAATTATGAAGAAATAAAGAAGGCTTTAGCAAAAGAAGATGTAAGCAAAGAAGAAGTTGAAAAACTAATTGATGAAGAAGTAAAGAAAGGTAACAAGCAGATGCCTTTATATAAGATGGTTAGAGAATTTGAAATAAGAGAAACAGAATTCGAGAAAACTACAACTAAGAAGATAAAGAGGAATTTAGCCTTCAAAAAGTAAAAAGTACAGTACTTGAATAATGAAAAAGGATGAGATATAAGTATGGGAATTATAGTGAATTTTATTGTTTCATTATTATATGTAGCACCGGCGGTTTTAATAGCTTTGTCACTACATGAATTTGCACATGGGTTGGCGTCGTATAGTTTAGGCGACCCAACTCCTAAGGCAAGTGGCAGACTTTCATTAAACCCGTTTCGTCATATGGATTTATGGGGAACATTATTATTGTTATTTTTTGGATTTGGTTGGGCAAAACCGGTATCTGTAGACTCAAGATATTATGAAAATCCTAAGGCAGATATGGTGAAGGTTGCTTTGGCAGGACCACTTATGAATTTTGTTGTGGCTTTTATGGCACTATTTTTTATGGTACTAATTGAAAAAATTAAGCTTCCGGCGAATATGATAACGAACTACATTTACACACTTTTATACTATACCGCATTAATAGATATCGGACTTGGATTGTTTAATTTAATTCCGATTCCGCCACTTGATGGTTCAAAGGTTCTTTTTTCACTTTTGCCTGAAAGATATTATTTTTCATATATGAGATTTGAACAGTTTGGTATGATATTTTTATTAGTACTTATTTCTGTTGGCGCACTTGATGGATTTTTGGTTACCGCGAGAAGTAGTGTTCTAGGTGGTATGGTGCAGATTGTAAATAGACTACTTGGAATGGCATAAAGCGATTTTTAAACCAAGCAGTTTTGAAAGTAATAAAACAAATAGTATATAAATATAGTTTAATGGTGGTATATAATGTATAAAATTTTAGAGAGCATTAAAAATCCTATTGATATAAAAAAGCTAAATTTTGAGGAGTTAGACGAACTGGCGAAGGAACTTAGAGGTTTTATGCTAGAAAACGTGTCTAAAACTGGCGGACACGTTGCGTCAAACCTTGGGATAGTGGAACTTACATTAGCACTTTTTAAGTGCTTTAATTTTGATGAGGATAAAATTGTTTTTGATGTTGGGCATCAATGTTATCCATATAAAATATTAACCGGCAGAAAAGACGAGTTTAATACACTAAGACAGTATAACGGGATAAGTGGTTTTCCTAAAAGGGAAGAGAGCAAATATGACTTTTTTGATACGGGTCATAGCAGTAATTCAATTTCTGCTGCACTTGGTATGGCGAAAGCTAGGGATATACAGTTTAAAAAATATGAGGTTGTATCAGTTATAGGTGATGGTGCTTTAACTGGTGGAATGGCGTATGAGGGATTAAATGATTTAGGCTTTAATAAAACGAAAATGATAGTTATATTAAACGATAACCAAATGGCAATTTCTCCTAATGTTGGCGGAATGTCGGAATATCTTGGAAGGATTAGAATAAATAAAAGGTATAATGACATAAAAAAAGCTGTATATAACCATTTAGAAGACAAAAATTCAATCGTGAAATTTATTAGGAAAATTAAAAATAGTATAAAATCATTGTTTGTATCTTCAATGTTTTTTGAGGATTTAGGAATTAGATATATAGGTCCGATCGATGGACATAATATTAAAGAAATGACAGAAATAATGGATAAAGTAAAATTACTAGATGAACCTGTCGTTTTGCACATCATAACTAAAAAGGGAATGGGATATGAACCGGCTGAAGAAGAACCGGATAAGTTCCACGGGATTTCTAAATTTGATGTGGAAACCGGGGAAATTTTTAAAAAAAGTGACAAAGTCACATATTCAAAAGCCTTTGGAGAGTCAATTGTAAATATTGCTCAAAATAATAAAAATGTTGTGGCTATTACAGCAGCAATGACTGAAGGAACGGGTTTAAAAAAGTTTGCAAAAGAATTTCCAGAAAGATTTTTTGATGTTGGAATTGCAGAAGAACACGCGGTTACTTTTGCGGCGGGTTTGGCTTCTCAGGGGTTACAGCCTATTTTTGCAGTATATTCGACGTTTTTACAAAGAGGGTTTGACCAAATTGTCCATGATGTATGTATGCAGAATTTGCCTGTTGTTTTTATGATAGATAGGGCAGGATTAGTTGGAAATGATGGCGAAACGCACCAAGGTGTATTTGATTTATCTTATTTATCTATGATACCTAATTTGACGATATTTGCTCCAAAGTGTGTGAGCGAGGTAGAACCTTTATTAAAGTATGCGTTATCTCTAAAAAGTCCTGTTGCGATACGTTACCCACGTGGTGGAGATACGGTTTCTCTACCGCCGATCCAAAAATTTGAAAAAGGAAAGTGGGAGATAGTATCCGGTGGAGAAAAATTAGCTCTTGTTGCTGTTGGAAAAATGGTGCAATATGCATTTAGAGCTAAAGAAGAACTTAAAAAATATAAAATTAATCCTATGATAGTAAATGTAGCATCTGTTAAGCCACTTGATACACATATTGTAAAAAGGTTGATAAGAGAAAAATATAACATTATAACGCTAGAGGATAATGTCGCAATTGGAGGGTTTGGAAGCTTAATGCTAAAAAGTCTTAATAATGGTGCATATAAAGGTAAGTTTAGAAGTATGGCATTTAAAGATAGATTTATTTCTCATGGTGATGTAGATATGCTTATGCATCAAGAAAAAATGGATGTTGATGAAATAGTATATCTTGCCAAAAAATTAGCTAAATAGTTGCTTTAATTTTGGCATTACAGCTATTGTACTATTATAACCGGCCTTCACAAATTCAGGCATATGGTTAAAAGACAACATTTCTGCGTTTCTGGGGAGTTTTGGTGTGATTAGAAATTTTTCTTTTCCAAGTGAAAAGTTTTTTAGTTCGTTTTGCATAAGTTCAAATGAGTGGGTAGTAACATCAAATATATTTGTACTTTTTGGTTTTTCGTATTCTTGCGATATGTTTATTGCAAGAATATTTTTTTCACCTGTTTGCATTAAAAGTTCTATTGGAATTATATGAGTTATTCCACCATCTACTAAGACTGCATTATTTATCTTTTTAGGATAGAAAATTGCAGGTAGGGAAGAACTTGCGCGCATTGCAATGTGTAGAGAAATGTCGTTTTTCCAAACAATGTTTGATATGGTGCTATTCATTTTGGGATGTATGTTAGAATATACTATTGTTTTTCCGCTTATTAAATCTACTGCCGGTATGACTAATGGTGTTTGAACACTTGAAATAGCTATGTTCTTTGTGAGATTTTTTAAATAGCGTTCTACTTTATCTCCTTTTATAAAACCGGGTAGGGTAATAGAAGACTTCGACATAAACTGCATTAATGCCATAAAGTAATTTCCATAACAAGGGTCTATATATCTCCTGTAATTTTTGGAAAACTTTATTATTATTTCTTTTAGCTTTTCAGGCGGATATCCCATTGCGTATAATCCACCAACAATAGCACCCATACTTGTACCCGAAACTGAACTTGGAATTAGATTGTTTTCACAAAGTGCCATTAAAACTCCAACATGTGCGGCACCTTTTGCGCCACCTCCTGATAATGCAATACCAAAAGACATAAAATTACCTCCATAACATTATATATCACAGTATATGAATGCTATGGAGGATAGGTTAATAATTAAACTTTATAGATGATTTTTCATTATATATTTTATCCATTATATTCTGAATTCTTTCTTTTATTTCTAAGTTATAATCTGGCGAATTTTCAATTTTGTCTATATAATACTTCAGCTTTTCTAAGGAGCTTTTGTCTTGCTTATTACTTGATAGATACTTTTTATAATAAATATATATTAGCTCCTCCACCGCATCCAAAATCTTTGCTGAGGCAGTTTCCAAAAGCTCTATTGCTTTATTTATATCTGGTTCAATGGAAAGTTCCTCATTACCATTTTCATAGAAATATTTTGCCAAATTATATTTTGACCATGGACACATAAAATATACCGAACTTTCATCTGATTTGTTATAGTAAAAAAATGCCTTGGCTAAGTCTTTAGTTACATATTTACCGATTCTGTAATATTCACCCACTTTGTTAGAGGCCCAACTTTCACCGAAGTCGGCAGAACGTTCAAATAATTCTAGTGCATCTTTATATCTGCCTTCATTTTCATATATTTTGCCTAAATTATTTAATGCAAAAATGTTCCCTTTTGAAATTGCTTCTTCAAATAATTCAATTGCTTTATTTATATCCTTTGGAATTTTTTTAATTTTACCTTCTAAATAAATTATGCCTAAACTATTAATAGCAGCAGTAGAGCCCAGAGTAGCCGCCTTAGTAAAGTAATTTAAGGAAAGTTCTAAATCCTCATCGGTTTTATTACCAATATATCCATTATAATACATATGACCTATTGCCCAGTTTGCAGCAGGATGATTTTGGTTTGCTGCAATTTTATAGTAATCATAGCTTTTAATATACCTTGGGTATCCGGCAATAAGCCCATAAAATTCGTAAAATGCCATTTGAAGGCAAGCAAAAGCATTACCTTCTTTAGAAAGCTCATTTATTTTTCTTAAAGATGACCACATACTTTCTTCAAGTTGTGTATTCATGAAGTCTGTGATTTGATTTGGAGAAATGTTTGTATGCCTTAATGTATCATTTATTGATTTCATTAATTTGTTTTCAAAAGAAACAGGTTGTTTTTTATCTAAAATAGTAAAGAAGAATACATTAGCAATAAATGCATACAAGTTATTTTCGTTTAGTAGAAAGCGGATGTTGTCTAAAAATTGTTTTGGAATATCTAAATCATTTTTAGCAATATCATAAAGTGTGTAGCATACATTATAAAGTTTAATGTTACTATTTATTTCATTTATTGTATAGTTTGTTGTAATTTTATTTTCAAGCACAGACATTATTTTATAGATGGTAGGTAGAAAAGAAGAAGAATCTTTTAAGAAACTATTTTTCTTTTTTATTATCTTTTCTTTATATATGCTATTTATAGCTCTAAAACCGGTTAGATAGTTATTAACTGTGCTATCTGCTATTGATTGAATATCGAATAGTGAACAGAAAAATTCGGATTGTAAGAAGGTATTTTTACAATTTGATTCTTCTTTTATTACCCTAAAAAAATTACCGATAGAGAGGTAGTCATTAGTATCGTTTAATTTTATATAGTTGTGTTTTGGCATATTAAAGTTCCTTTCGTGAATTTATCGTGAATTTATAAAATTCTCGTAAATTAATGTTTGTTGCATTTTTTATTTTAAACAATATAATTATATTGTGAGTCACAGATGTAGTTATACTATATCACATGTTTCACAATAAATCAAAAGAGGAGTGTAGTTTATGGGTAAATTTTTTGAAACGTATAAGCAAAGTATAATCTTGCTTATGGCGATAGTACTCGGAGCAATCGTAGGTGTAGTATGGGGCGAAGAAGCAGGAGTCTTAAGCCCATTTGGTGATTTGTTTTTGAATTTATTATTGGTAGTTATAGTCCCACTTATATTTTTAACAATAACAACAGCTATTTCAAATATGAAACAACCTAAAAGATTAGGTAAAATAATGACTAATATTATTTTGGTATTTGTTATGATGTCATTAGTAGCTGTTTTAATTGGCTTCTTAAGTACATATTTTATTAACTTAGTAGAAGTAGAAGACGGAGCTAAGATAATGAGTGGATTAGATATGGATGAATTGGCAGTAAAAGAAGATTTATCTATATTAGAGAGGACTGTTGAAGCACTTACTGTTAGCGATTTTGCAGGCTTATTCTCAAGACAAAATATTCTTGCAATTATAGTATTTTCAATATTGTTTGGTTTAGCATTAAATATTTCAGGCGAAAAATCAAAACCTGTTCGTGATTTACTTGTTTCAGCAACAGATGTTGTAATGAGTTTATTAAAGATTATTATGTACTATGCACCAATCGGACTTGGAGGCTATTTCGCAGCTCTTGTTGGTACATTTGGTGCATCTATTGCGGTTGGATATGCAAAAACATTTGTTATATATACAGTTGTAGCAACATTATTCTATTTTGTAATTTATTCTTTATATGCATATATCGCTGCCGGTAAAAAAGGCTTTAAGGCTTTTTGGGCAAATATTATTCCAGCAACAGTTACAGCATTAGCTACTTGCTCAAGCGCAGCTTCAATTCCTGCAAACCTTCAGGCAGCAAAAGCTATTGGTGTTCCGGATGATATTGCAGAACCAATGATTCCACTTGGAACAAGTTTCCACAAAGACGGTTCGGTTATAGGTTCAGTATTTAAAATTATGTTCTTAGTATGCCTATTTGGAACTGGTATTGGTACAGCAGCCGGAATAGGTAAGGTAATAGGAACAGCGTTACTTGTTACATTCCTTGTTACTGCAGTACCAATTGGTGGTGGTACGATTTCAGAAATGATGATTCTAGTTATGATGGGATACCCTGTTGGTGCATTACCAATTTTGACAATTATAGCCACTATTATCGACCCACCTGCTACTGTATTAAACGTAATCGGTGATACAAGTGGTTCAATGATTGTTGCAAGAATGACTGATGGTAAGGATTGGATGAAATAATTTACATAATTCAAAAATGTTAACTAAAAACTCTTCCATTTTTATGAAATATATGTTAAAATGTATATATACTTTTGAAAAAACAGTAGATTTACAATCGCATGGCTAGCATATACTGCATACAATGAAGTATATGAAGTTACTTGAGAGGAGAGATTTAAGTTGACTAATTTACTAATGGAAAATAACAAGGTGTTATTACTAGGGAAAGTTGTAGAAGAACCGAAGTTTAGTCACGAAGTTTATGGAGAAAAATTTTATGAGTTTAGTTTAGAAGTTAAGAGGCTAAGTGGAAGTGTGGATGTTATTCCGGTAATCTTTTCAGAAAGACTTTTAATGTTAGAAAGTTTAATTAATGGCACTATTGTAAAGTTAAATGGTCAATTTAGGTCATATAATAATCCGGAAGGTGGAAAGAGCAAGCTTGTACTTATGGTATTTGCTAGAGAAATCTCTATAACTGATGCGGCTGAGGAAGAAAATCAAAATGATATATATTTAGAAGGATTTGTTTGTAAGAAACCAAACTACCGCCAAACTCCATTCGGAAGAGAGATAAGCGATTTATTGGTTGCTGTTAATCGTGCATATAATAAGTCTGATTATATTCCTTGCATTGCTTGGGGAAGAAATGCAAAGTACTGTGAAAGCTTTATGGTTGGAGAAAAAATCAGAGTTTATGGCAGAGTACAAAGCAGAGAGTATGAGAAAAAAGATGAAAACGGAAATGCTACTAAAAAAGTTGCATATGAAATTTCTGTTGCCAAATTAGAAAAGGTAGAAGATAAAACTGAAGAATAAAAAAATAAAACGACTTGTATTTTTTATGCAAGTCGTTTGTGTTAATATTTTTAGAAAAAATGTCGAATTAATAAAAGAGGTGGAATTATTATGAAATTAAAACTTAAAATTTTAGCTGGCATTATATTGGCATCTATTGCAATTTCAGGTATTTTTATGCTTGTTTTCGAAAATGCAGAGTTTGCCAAAGTAACTATCGCAAGAAATGAAGAACAAAAGAAAGCTGAGGAGGAAGCAAGAAGGCAAGCAGAAATAGATCAAAGGCAACAAGATGAGGAAGACGATGCTAAAGCACCATATGTAGAATATGATGTAAAAAATCAGTACTATCAAGGACTTGCATTAGTAAAGAAAGATGGAAAATGGGGATATATAGATAAAAATGGACATGTAAAAATTCCACTTATCTATGATTCAGCCAATAATTTTATGGGTGAGAAAATTGCTAAGGTAAAAAAGGACAACTTATGGGGATATATAAATACAGAAGGTAAAGAAGTAATTCCTGTTGATTACTATTTCTGTGGAGAGATATCTAACGGAATAATTGCAGTTGGAAAAGGCGGAAAATACGGATTTATAGATAGAAACGGAAACAAGGTATGTGACCTCCTATATGATAGAGTAGAGCCATTTTCTAGTGAAGGAACTGCTAAAGTTGTATTAGACAGAAAGTTTGGATACATAAACACATCGGGAGTAGTAATAGTACCAATTGAAAATCCGTCTAATGAAGAAAATGCAGATTTTACAGGAACATGGAATAGAACAAAGACACATTCATCACTAGGAGCAAAGCTTGAAATATCTCATCAAATGGCAACATCATTTGACTTCAAGTTAACATCTAATTACTATTCAATAAGTGATACATTTGAAGGAACAGCAGAAATTACATCTACCAACACAGCCAAATATGTATATGGATATGGCACAACTCAAGACACCATTACATTTACAATAGCAGATGACTGGCTAGAGATTACATCAATACTTGGAGGAAACCTTGATATGAGTTCTGAGAATAAGATTATAGGAACATATGTTAAAGGTTCACCAACATACGATAATGAAGGATTAACTGAAAAGTTATTTGCTAAAGAAGATGTTAGAACAAGAATAAGACAAACAATAGGCGATGATTTATATGAAGATGATTTCTTATACGGATTAAGAAACGGATTATATACGGAAGAAAAGCTAAAAGATTCGTCAGTAATAAAGGGAACTGTATACCATGTTTGGGTTCCAACAACAGAAAAAGATTATAAGCTATTAGTAAATGATATGTATGTATATTTCTATTCAAAGAGCCAAGACATTTATAAGACAGATGACCCGGACAGACAATCAAGAGTGCCTAGTGATATTGCTTATGATGAACTATAATTTGAAATTTTAAATACGTGAGACTGATAAATTTAATACTTTGTATGGAGGAGTGTAAAATGATATGGATTTAATTGAGGCTGAGTTGGATAATATACTTATTATGATTATGCGATTGCCGAATGGTGATAAAAAGAATAAATTGGCAGAAAAATATAAGCAGTATAGAAGTGAATTTGAAAATGATCCGCAAAATACAACTGTTAATTCATCGCTTGGTAGCGAAATAGTATCATTTGCGGCTCGACTTGAACTATTATATAATATTAATGGAAATGTAGACGAATTTGAATTAAATGAAATTAAATCAGCCGATTTTTCAATTAAAAAAAGGGTTAAGTCCCAAGATACTAAACAGCTAGAAGACATTTTTATAAAGGTACTTGAAGAAAACATTTCAATAGGAAATATAGATTCACTACAAAGTAAAATTAAAGAGATAAAAGATGAATACAAAAAAATCGGTTCAAAGAATCAAGAATTAGATGAAAAAATTGCACAGGCAGAATACACATTGACAAAAAACTTACTAAAAGATGGGCGATTAGATGAGGCTAAAGAGTTATTGAATAATTTTAATACTGACATGGTCATATTTTTGCAAAAGAAGTTATCGCCTTTGGTTGACGAATTAAGAGAAAGTGGAAGACCGCAAGACGCGTTATTCGTTGCAAAATATTGTAGGGGCGGAGAGTTAAATGAGAAAAGCTTAGAGTTTTGGGAAAAATTAATTAACATCGAAGATCCAAAATTAAACTATAAATTACCCATAACAAATAACAATTCTATTGAAAAAAAGAGACTTATACCTAAAACTGCAAAGAAAAATGTATTTCAAAGAGCTAGAGAAAGAATTAAGCAAGTTCTCTCTGATGCAAGGGAACAAAGAGAATCACATGCGAAAGTAGTACGCCTTCACTATGATCCTAAAGTAGATGGAGGTATTAACGAGCGAGATTATCAAAAACTGAAATGTATAGTAAAAGAGAATAAGATACTTGAGCTTAATAGAGATAAAACGGTAAAAATTAAAGTAGTATTTGATGAGGGAATAACTGAGATTAATTTGCCGCAAACAGCACATTTGCTTCGAGAATCTGTATGTGAGGTATATGTTCCATCGACAGCTACCCGGATTGCCCCTGAAGCATTTGAAGGTTGCATAAACTTGAGACATATTGATTTATCTAATACGAATGTGACAGATATAAATGGTTACACTTTTTCTCATTCGGGTATTACTTCAATAAAATTTCCTAAGTGCTTGGAGAGTATAAATGGATATGCATTTTGCCATTGTAAAAACTTACAACAAGTTGATATGGCTAATACGGATGTAAGATATATTTCTTGGCATGCCTTTGAGGATTCAGGTATCACTTCAATGAAATTTTCTAATTGCTTGAAGAGTATAGGAGAATATGCATTTCGCCATTGTAAAAACTTACAACAAGTTGATATGTCCAATACGAGCGTAACAGCGATTGGCGAGGGGGCTTTTGAAGGAACAGGTATTACTTTAGCGAAATTTCCTGATTGCTTTAAGAAAGTGAATAATTTTCCATTTTCGCATTGTGAATTCTTAAAACGAATTGTCGTATCTAATGAGGCGGTCAAAGGCCAGTTTGAAGGATTCAACTACGCTCCTTGTGATATAATGACAGTTGCCGAAGTCAAAGCACGCGCAAATGAGAAGATACGTGAAGCACAAAAAAATACGCTGAAATATGCAGAATTAGGGAAAAAAGCTCGTGCGGAAAAATCAAACGAAATAATGCATTTTTAGGTTGACTTTTGTCGAATATAGATTTAGAATAAATTGAAGGCAATGAGAAAGAGGAGTAGAATTAAACTGAGTTTTAAGAGAGGAAGCAGATTTGGTGCGATGTTTCTAACTAAAGTAATTTGAAGACACTTTTGAGCAGTTTTGTGATTAAGCAAGACCGTGTGGTTACGTTAAAGACCTAGAGTTAAAATGTGGGTGGTACCACGGAAGAGATACTTTCGTCCCTAGAGTAGTTTTTACTACTTTAGGGACTTTTGTTTTGTGAAAGGAGAGATTTTTGAATAACTTATGTAAAAAAGGGGGAAACAAATTGGACTATATTGACGTTTATGAACTCAGTGAACTACCTGAGCTGAATGGAAACTATAGATATATGGATTTCTTAGGTGGAACAAAACAATTTAGATGCTATGTTGTCCAGAAAGAATTACCAAGATGTTTATTTATGGAGAATCATAGGAAAGAACTAGACGAAATATTACAGCCAATATATATGGATGAAGATATTTGTATTAGTCAAGATGCGTCATACGCGTTACCTGGTTTTTATATTGTAAGCTTTAGGAAACATTATACTAATATAAATGACCTAGATATGCAGATGTTTATGAAATTAAGCTGCTGGACAAAAGAAATAAGGAATGCTATGAAAAACGCACTGAATTTAGAATATGTTAATATATACTATGAAGAAAAGACATCTAAATCTGCAAATGTACACTATTGGTTGATGCCAGTAGAAACGATAAATAGAGAGGTGCCTAAACTTCATTTTTTCCCGATAAAGACTTATTTGGAGAACTTTTCATTAAAAGATAATTATGAAAAAATAAAAAAATACAATAACATTATGAGAAAATATATAGAAGATAAAAACATAAGGGAAAAAATTGAGAAAGTATTAAGACAGTAGGTAATATGTCAATAGGAAAAAAATAAAAATTTTAATGAAATTTGT
>CAVHFU010000013.1:0-722 GCA_963635575.1 bacterium
AGAAAATATTGATTACAAAATAAAAGTTTTTGATTTGATAAAACAGAAAGATAAATTTACCACTGATTTACAGAAAAAAAATTTAAAACGAATAACGCAACTAATAGTTTTACATGGTTCACAATTTACAAATAAAATTTGGAAAGAGATTTATATGATATTAGTTGGCGGAGACCCAAAGGGTCGTTCTACTAGAGCGTTATATACACATATTTTTAAAGAAGTGAGGAGAGAAAATGAAGGAAATTGATGATTTGCTTAATCCGTTGAAAAACGTTAAATTTGTAGATAGAAATTTATTGAAGCCTAATGATTATAACCCTAATAAAGTAAGTGAACAGAATCTTGAACTTCTTACACAGTCAATTTTAGTTAATGGATGGACAATGCCAATTGTTGTAAGACCCGATTATACTATTATTGATGGATTCCATAGGTGGACTGTCGCAGGGAGAGAACCTTTGAAATCAAGACTTAATGGTAAAGTTCCAATTGTAATAGTATCTCATGAAGACCCTGCTGAAGATATGTATGGTACGATAACTCACAACAGAGCAAGAGGAACGCACATGCTTGAACCAATGAAAGCAATAGTCAAAAAGCTAATTGATGAAGGTAAAAGCGTTAAAGAAATATGTAAAGAATTGGGTATGAAGCCGGAAGAAGTTTTTAGACTGTCGGATTTTACAAGAGATGATTTTCTCGATATGATGACTAAAGGA
>CAVHFU010000013.1:732-36328 GCA_963635575.1 bacterium
AAGTAAACGAGACCTCGCAGAAAATCTGATTGATGAAATGATATTTTTAGAGAATCAGATAACTGAAGCTAAAAAATATCCTTTTTTAGCCGTTAATCCTAAAAATCAACTACAGCAGAAAATCACACCTTCCGGAAAGCTATACAAAGAGTTACTACAGCAATATACTAACATTGTAAGGATTCTGTGCAGTATGACGAGGAGTGAAGACACCGGAGAGGATTCACCTTTAAGAGCATACTTGAAAGGTTTAAAAGGATGAAGGAAGAAATAATTCTTTTGGTGTTGGGAAGTCTCTTTTCGGCAGGTACAGTAGGACAGATTATAATGTATATTATTAAAAAGCACGACAGACTTGAAAAAGTAGAAAAGGTTGTCGAAAGATTAGCCGAAGGTGTTACGCTTGGATTAGAGAATGATATAGTTATATTCAACGCTTTGAGGAATAATCATATTAATGGTGAAAGTGAAAAGCAGGAACAGAAAATGAGAAATTATTTCAGAGATAATAGTAATAAAGGGATGGAAATATGACAGCAAATTTATTCTTACTTGCGTGCGTGATTTTATCCGTATCGGTGTTAGTTGAATTTTACAAGAAAGATGTAAGAGGATATAAAGCAGAAGATGGAAGCGTAAAAACTAAAGCAGGAAAGTTTGAGGTTACTAGCATAGCTTATGGACTTTCATTGATTTTTGCTTTTCCGGTTTATAGTGTTGCAAATTTTAATCTTGGCTTGTGGCTTGTGATTATTTATAGTTTCATTATTTTTGCATTTCAGTGGATTCTTGATGAAAGTTTCGTAAAGCAGACAATAAAATCGATAGTGGAGAAAGCAATAAGATGAAACAATGGTTAATAGCTATAGCAGGAGTAATTTGTGCTTCGATTGGTGTTTTCATTTCGATATTGAAAGGCAAGTTAAAAAAGACAGAAGAAAAAATCATTACACTTGAAAAAACAATTGAAGAGAAAGAGAAAAGCGAAGAATTAGCTTGCAAGGCAATTAAGGAAATGAAAAACCTTATGCAGAATAATAATAAAATCGAAGAAGAAACGGAGAAAGCAAAAAATGAAGGTGAAGAAGGTTATATTTCTTATATTGATAGTTGGAATAATGGCAATTAGTTGTAAGACAATCGAAGAATCAGAAATCAGTATACCAACATATACGGAAGCAAGACCAACTAGACCAATGCTTGATGAAGAAGCAGGAATAATAACAAATTTCTATGAAGTCTCCGGATATGCAAAGAAATTGGAAATCTATTCGAGTTCGCTTGAAGATTATATTGAAACATTGAAAGAGATTCTTAAAAAATGATTTTAAAAACAAACGGCTATCTTGAAGAATATTATAATAAGAGCTTATCCGGAGAAGTGATAATCGGTAGTGAGCTTTCCATTGAATTGGAAAAGCTCATTTCTGATTTAGAAGGTGATGAATATATTTATGATACAACGAGTGCAGATAAAAGATTGGATTTTATCGAAAAATGTTTAAGACTCACAAAATCACCTTATTATGGAAAACCTTTTAATCTTTTGCTATTTCAGAAAGCTTTTATTTCCGCTTTGTATGGATTCAAGATGAAAGATGGAACTAATCGTTTTCAGAAAGTGCTTTTTCTTATCGCTCGAAAAAATGGAAAGAGCGAATTATGCAGTGCTATATGCCTTACTGAAATGTGTTTGGGTGGTGAAGGTTTAGATATAGTTTGCTCCTCAAATGATGACAATCAAGCAAGTATTCTAACAGACGCAATCGATACAATGAGATTGATGATAGACCCGAACAATCAAGACACTTGGAGAAATCAAAGAGGAATAAAATGTTTTGAAAACAACAATAAAATTTTCAAGCTATCAGATAGAACAAGGAATAAAGAAGGAAGAAATATTGATATTGGTGTTGTAGATGAAGTTCATGAAATGAAAGATAATGTCATTATTAAGTCAATTGAACAGTCACAATCATTAAAAGAAAATCCGCTTCTTATACTTATAACGACAGAAGGTTTTGTTAATGACGGCTATCTTGACAAAGAATTGGTAAGAGCGAGAGGAATCTTGCAGGGTGAAATATCGGACAGTGCTAGTGAAAGGTATTTGCCGTGGTTATACACGCAGGACAGTGAAAGGGAAGTTTGGGAAGGTTGCAAAGAAAATCGACTTTGGGAAAAAAGCAATCCAACGCTTGGAACAATTAAGAAATACAATTATCTCGAACAGCAGATAGATTTGGCAAAGAGTTCGAATGCAGACAGAGCGTTTGTACTTTCCAAAGATTTTAATATCAAACAGTCTAACAGCGAAGCGTGGCTTATGCTTGAAGACTATGATTATGATGAAGTATTCGATATTGAAGATTTTAGAAATTGCCTTTATTTGGGTGGAGTTGATATAGCAGAAACAACTGACCTTTCTTGTGCAAAAATTCTCATGATGAAGCCGGATGATGGAAGAAAATATATTAAGACAATGTATTTTATTCCGGAAGGAAAGCTAGAACGGACAGATGATAGAGGTGCAGGAGCAAAATATGAAGAGTGGGCTAGTAAGGGAATGCTTAAAATATGTAAGGGAAACTATCTTGAAACTTCCGTGATAGCTGATTGGTTCTATGAGCTTTACAGAGATTATGGATTAAGACCTTTAAAAGTTGGGTATGATGTCCGATTTTCAAATGATTTTCTTACAAGAATGGATTTGTACGGATTTGATACAGAGATGGTTTATCAGCGTCCGGAAGTAATGAGCCAACCAATGAAGATGTTGGAAGCAGACTTGCAAAGTAGGCTTGTTATAGGAAATAATGATATAGATAAATGGTGCTTTTCGAATACAGCTATGCTGATTAACTCGCAGGGTTTAGCAATGGCAGTTAAAATCGAAGGGCAAAGAGGAAGAAGAATAGACGGAGCGATTACGACCATTATTCTATATGAGATTTATAGAAGGTACATGAAAGAGTACACAAGCAATATCGGAGCGAGGTAATAGATGGGATTATTTGATATTTTTAAGAGGAAGCCGAAAGATTCCGGATATAAGACGGCAAGTATACTTAATGGATATGCACCGATTTTTTCACAGTTCGGACAAAATATTTATGCTAGTGATGTTGTTCAGCAGGCAATCAGATGTATCTGTCAAGAAATGAAGAAACTACAGCCACAGCATGAATTAAGAAAAGGTTCAGATGTTACACCTTTGGATGATTCAATACAGTGGGTTTTAGATTCTCCGAATAATTTAATGACAACAGCCGATTTTCTTGAAAAAGTAGTGTGGCAGTTATATTTCAATTACAATGCTTTTATTCTTCCAATTTGGGAAGGTGATATTCTTACAGCACTCTATCCATTACAGCCAACACAGGTAAATTTCTTGCAGGATAAGAAAGATGAAATGTTTGTTGAACTGATTTTTGCGAATGGTTATAAAGGAACAATCAGATATACAGATATTATTCATATTCGGTACAATTTTTCAGTTAATGAATTTATGGGTGGTAATCAGAATGGACAGCCGGACAATAAAGCACTTCTGAAAACTCTTGAACTTAATGAAACACTATTGCAGGGTGTAGGCAAAGCTTTAAAATCGAGTTTTGCAATAAATGGTGTAATCAAGTATAACACGCTCATTGACTCCGGAAAGACGGAGCAGGCATTAAAGGAACTTACAGACGCTTTAAATAAGAATGAGAATGGATTTATGCCTTTGGACATGAAAGGTGAATTTATACCATTCACACGGCAGACGGCACTCGTTGACGCAACAACATTAAAGTTTATTGATGAAAAAATTCTCCGGTATTATGGAGTATCGCTTGCAGTTCTTACCGGAGATTATACTACAGCACAGTATGAAGCTTTTTATCAGAAAACAATAGAGCCGTTGGTTATTGCTATGTCACAGGCTTTTACTAAAGCATTGTTTACCAACAGAGAAAAAAGAGGATTTAATCATAGAATCACTTTTTATCCAAAAGAGCTTGTATTCTTAACAACACAGCAGAAACTTGAAACAATCCGGTTACTTGGTGATAGTGGTGGATTATTTGAGAATGAAAAAAGAACACTTCTTGGCATGAAGCCTTTGAAAGAGCTTGAAGGAATTAGAACACAGTCGCTTAATTATGTTAATGCCGATATTGCGAAACAGTATCAGCTTGGTTTATATGGAAAGAATGTTGATTCTAACGAGAATATGAGCAATAATGAAAGTGAGGAAAGTAACAATGAAAAAGAATAATGAATTGGTTACAAGAGCTTATAGTGTGGAATTTAGAGCCGTTGAAGGTGAAGAAAATGTAATCGAAGGTGTGCCTATCGTTTTTGATAAGTCTACTCGAATTGCAGATTTTTTCGGAGAATTTGATGAAGTAATTGATAGACACGCACTTGATAAAGCAGACCTCAAAGATGTTGCACTGTTTGTTAATCATGACATGAACAAGATAGCATTAGCTAGAACGAAAAATGGACATGGAACAATGAGTCTTGATATACAGGAAGATGGGCTTCATATTAAAGCAACACTTGATGTTGAAAATAATAGTGAAGCAAGAGCTTTGTATAGTGCCGTTAAACGTGGCGACATGGATGGAATGAGCTTTGCTTTCCGGATTAAGTCGCAGGAATGGCTTAACATAGATACAGATGTTCCAACAAGAAAAATAACAGAAATTTCAGCGGTACATGAAGTGTCCGTTGTTAATTATCCGGCATATCCGCAGACAAGTGTAAGTGCTAGAAATAAGAATGAGGAAACGTCTTATTCACCACTAGAGGAAGCTAGAAAGGCACATAAGAAGGAAATCGACTTGGCATTGTGGAAAGAAAAAAATAGGAGTTATAAAGTATGAAGACTTTTCTTAAAAAGCAGATTGAAGCAAAGAAGGCAAAGATGGCAGAGCTTCTCGAACGTTCTAACAAGTCGGAAAGTGTAGATGAAGTTAGGTCTATTAATGCAGAAATGGAAACTCTTAGAAATGAAATTTCGGAGTTTGAAACACAGATGGATTCTCTTGATGAAGGAGAAAAGAGAGGTATTAACCCAATGGCAACTTTTACAACAGCAACTGAAAATGTTTCACGTGGAACAATTGAAGATTCAAGAGCTACAATGGAATACAGAACAGCTTTTATGAACTATGTACAGAGAGGTGCAACTTCTGACATTCTTGAACACAGACAGAATGACCAAAATGAAAGTACAGACCTCGGAGTTCTGCTTCCGACAACTGTTGTTCAGCAGATTATCACAGGTGTTGAAAAGGTTTATGGACAGCTTTATGCAAGAGTCAGAAAGACTAATATCAAAGGTGGAGTAAAATATCCGATTGGTTCTTTCACAGCTACATTCAATCGTATCGGAGAGAATGGAGCACCTACCGATAGACAGAATGGCGGTTCAATTACCGGATTTGTAGAGTTTTCTTACAAGCTCGGTGAAATCAGACTTGCACAGACACTTCTTGCTAGTGTTCTTACTGTTCCGGTGTTTGAAGATGAACTTGCAAAGGTAATTGTTGAAGCCTATGTTAAGGCTATGGACAATGAAATTCTTAATGGTGAATCTGCTAATAATCAGATGGAAGGTATCATTACCGAAGCAAAGAAGACAAGCGGTTCAAGAATCGAAGCAGACCATATTATCGAGTTCACAGCAGATGAAATGGCGGATTGGACAAGTTGGCAGAAGAAGTTGTTCGCAAAGATTCCTCTTTCAATGAGAAATCTTTCACCGGAATTTGTAATGACGGCAAACACTTATGAAGCTAACATCAAGACGCTTAAAGACAAGAATGATAGACCCGTCTATTATGAAACATACAATCCGATTGATGGAGCAGAAACGGCAAGATTTAAAGGTAAGGAAGTTGTTTTTGTTGAAGAAGGGCTTGGAATTGTCAATTTTGATGACGGTGGTAATGGTGATGTTTTCGCTCTTTATTGGGTTGGAAATGAAGCGTATGCAATTAATACGAATCTTGAATTTGCGGTAACACGTTATTTCGATAATGAGAAGTTGCAGTATGTGGACAGAGCCGTTGTTATCAATGATGGTAAGATTCTTGACCCGAAGTATCTGTATGTTCTCAAAAAGAAAGTTAGTGGTTAATCATGAAGCTTAAAATACTTGTAGAATTTTGCGATAAATATTCCGGCACACTTTATCGTGCCGGAGATATAAAAGATTTCGAGCAGGAAAGAGCAAAGGAACTTTTAGATGATGATAGAAATCTAGTCGAAAAAGTGAAAGTTAAGAAGGTGGTGGTGGAATAGCCACTACCTTCTTTCAGTTTAAAGGTGTGAATATGGATATTTTGGAAGAAGTGAAGAAGCGGTTAGGTGTTACCGGAACATATCATGATAATACTTTAAACGGATTTATAAATGACACGAAAGAATATCTTAAATCAGCAGGAGTTGATAATCCGGATAATGATAATTGCGTCGGAGTAATCAGCCGTGGAGTTGCGGATTTATGGAACATGGGAGCAGGAGAAGGAAAGTTTTCTGCTATCTTTTATGAAAGAGCGATACAAGTTAGTATGGAGAATTAAACATGGCGGTTTATGGAATTAAAGATAACAAAAGTTTTGAAGAAGTTTATACCAAAGATGAAATTTATACCAAAGATGAAGTTTATAATAAAAATGAAAGTAATAACTTAATAGAAAATATTCCATTTTCAATGGCAGATATAACCTTTGTTGGATATACGGGTATAAAAATGGGTTTTGGAGTTACGGAGAATGGTGTTATAAATACCGGATTATTATTAGCAGATAAAAACATGCCTCATATCATTATGTCATGCCATTTTAAAAGTGAAAATGTTCAAATAACTAATAATACAGAAAATCCAATATCTATTGATGGTTTTATTGCTATATCGGGAAGCGGTGGAATAAAAGTTGATAATACTGCTTTTCTAATAGCACCAAATGCTTCAAAAACTCTTTCTATAGGTTCGAGTGTAGGAGATAGTTGTGTTGTATTTTTACAAGTTCTACGTTGGGGACCATATACTTAATTTTTAAAATAAATTTTTAAATTTCTCTTGACACTATACAATAAAATTTGTATAGTGTTTTTATAAATAAGGAGATTTAAAAATGACAATTACAGCAACTTTGATTTACAGATTTACTTATGAGAACCCTTTTTCTTATTCAAAATGGGATGAAGGAAGAGGATATATTTTTAAAGATGAAAGAAGAAAATATATTTGGAAGACAACCGGACATGGTATGCAGGATAAGAACAAAGAATCCGTTAAATGTGTAATCGGAAACAAATATAGTTTTGAAGCAACAGAGAAAGGTGTAATCACTTATAAAGATGAAGAAGAAACTGTTCTCATAAGATGTAAGAATTTTGAGTGTGTAGCTGAAAAAGAATATGCTCCGGTTAAAAAAGGAATAACTAAAGCAGAGCAGATGGCAACACTTAAAGAAGGCGACCAAATTATAACTATGGATTATGCTAGATACAAGAAGCATTATTCGGATTGTGAAAAGGTTGTTGGAAGTTATGTAGCTTTTGGATGTGGAGAAGGTGGAGAACAGTATATTGATGTAATAGTCAGAGCAGGGAGAATGAAGAACTCCGGTGTTAGAGGTAAATCGTATGGTTATTACAGATTTGAGACACCCGAAGGTGAATATATAGACCTTAAAGCAATATCCGAAGAAACAGCGTCAAGAAGAGTTCCGGAAGGAAGCAAGTTAGTTGGAGAAGGTTACTCAATTGGGCATAACACTTATCGTATTGAAATGTTTTAAAAATATTTTTTAAAAAGTGTTGACAATATACAAGTTTTATTGTACTATTATAATATAAATAAGGAGAAATAAAAATGGAAAACGTAGTAAGAATCATCGCAACAAGAATGGCAAAAGCTTTTAGAACAATGAATGATACTCATAAGTGTTCAGCATTCACAGAGTACATGACTTGTAAAACATTACTTAATGAAATTCTTGATAACAACTTTAATTATGAAATTAAAGTTGTTCAAGATAAGTATGTTCTTTGCCATCTCGGAGAAATGTTTTTAATGATGGAAACAGGAAAGAGAGAAGAGCTTTATGATGTTGATATGGTTATTGAATTTGAGGAGAAATAAAAATGCAGACATTGAAAGAGTTTAAAGATGAAATCCGGAATTATTACCGAACGGCAGACCATGAAGAAGGAGAAACATTTAAAACCTTTTTTGAGGATATGATAAATGCTTTAGATGAAGAAGGAAAAGTGATAAAGAAAGGACGACAAATATACATAGCAGATTAAATATAAACACTCTCGATTGAGAGTGTTTTTTTATTATGCTAGAATCTAAGTATGGGAAAGAGTAGTAAGAATAAAGGTAAAGGCGGAACACAGAGACACATTCAATTTTATGGGTATGATGAAATACTTACTGCTCTTATGCTATCGAAAGAGAAATTAACAGAAGCCGTTGTGGAGTCTATAAAAGAATCTATACAGATACCGAAGCAGGATATGCTAGATTTTATGTCAAAACATAAATACAGTGGTAAGACTTATGAATCATGGAAGGAAAGTGTAGAAGCCAATGGAACTGTTGTATCTGTAGATTTTGGATTTTCCATTAAAAATGGTGGACTTCCGGCTATTTTTCTTAATTTAGGCGGTTTGAGAAATCCACCTTATTATTTTATTGATAATGCGATAAATCATAATCTTGATAGGATTAAGAACAAACAAATTGAAACATTGAAAGAGGTATTCAAAGAATGTGGAATAAATTAGAAGAAGTATTTGAAGAAATCGGTTATCCGTATGCACGGCAGGGAAGCTATCAAGAAGGTGAAGAAATTCCGGAAACAACATTTACTTTTTGGAATAGCACTACACCGGAAGATGGATTTTATGACAATGTAGCAAATAAAGCGGTTTGGACATGGTATATTTATCTATATACAAAAGACCCATCCATGATATACTCACTTATGGATAGGTTCATGGAAATCGCAAAATCAAAAGGATTTATTTGTGATGGTAGAGCAAGGGATATAGTAAGTGATGAACCGAATTATTTCGGTCGTTATTTAGTATTAAAATATATCGAAAATTATAAGGAGTAAAAGTCATGGCTAAAGAAATTTTCGAGTATCGTGGTGTAGAAGGTCTTGTGTGTGCAGAAGTCACAGTTGATGATGCCGACAACTACACAACCGGTGAAGTTTTTGACATTGCCGGAGTCGCAGAAATCGGAAGAGCTACAGAGAATAGTTCGGAAGCTCATTATTATGATAACATTCCGGCTATTATTGTAAGTTCGACAGGTGCTGATACTGTCACAATCAGTGCAAGTGCAATTCCACTTGATATTCTCTCAAAGATTACCGGACAGCATTTTGATTCGAACCTCGGTGCTATTGTTGAAGGTGATAGAGAAGTCAAGTATTTTGCTATTGGTTACAAGACGAAGAAAACCAATGGTAATGAGGTTTATGTGTGGAGATATAAAGGACAGTTCAACATTCCGGATAGTACACACGCAACTGAAGACAACGGAACGGGAGCAAATGGGCAGGAACTTACCTATACCGGAATTTCAACAACACATAAGTTCACGAAGACCGGAAAGGGAGCAAAAGCTATGGATGTTGACATTGCTCTTGGCAAAGCTGATGTTTCAGCATTCTTTGAAACAGTAACCACACCCGACACTATTAAGACAAAGTCGTAATAGTGAATAGTGTGTACCGCTTTGGTACACACTATTAAAATTTTTATTTTAAAGGAACAAGAAGAAAATGGAACTTACACTTAACATTTATAATGGAAATCAGATTGAGAAGAGCTATAAAGCTACAGAATTTATTCTTACGACCGGAATTTGTGAAGATGTTCTTAAAGAAGTTGATATTGAAAAAATTACTTCCGGAGATATGACAGAAAAGAAGCTCGGTATGGAAATTATCAAAGTGCTTGTTAAGTCATTTGATAAATTCAGACCTTTCATAGAACAGATTTTTGTCGGAATGACAGATGAAGAATACAGAAGAACGAACATCAAAGAAGTTGGAAGTGTTCTTTTTAAGATAGTAACATATACCATCAATGAACTTGCGTCCGTGGGTGGAGAATCCTCAAAAAACTGACTAGCGGAGATGGTGAACCCATCTCCATTTATCAAATATTGTTTGACTTGCAATGTACAGTTAATGAAATCTACCATATAAGTATGTTCGAAATTAGACGAACAAATTTTCATGAGTTCTGTTTGTTGATAGATAGAACCGGAGACAGAAACAAAAGAGAAAAGAAGAAAACTCACAATGGAATGAAAAGGGTAAAAGCAGGAGACAATTGGTTCTAAGGAGTTAAATATGGCAGATAAGAATATTATCGGTATAGCTATGGAGCTTGATGTAAGTGATATTACATCGGGTCTTGCACAAGTACAGAAAGGAATATCGGAATCACAGACACAATTCAAGAAAGCTACAGCAGGGATGGACAATTGGAGTAAGTCTAGTGAGGGTTTATCTGCTAAACTTGACCAATTAAATACAAAACTTGAATTACAGAAGAAAGGTGCTAGTGGTCTTGAAGCTGAAATTAAAAGATTGCAGGAATCCGAAGGCGACCACACGCAGGAAATCGAAAAAGCACAAGCTAAATTAACCAATTATCAGATTGGCATTGCAAACACTGAAAAAGAAATCCGGAAGTATGAGAGTTCTTTAACAGATGTTAAGAAGAAAGAAAAAGAAGCAGAAAGTGCAACAGCTAAACTTTCGGAAGAGTTAAAATCACAGAAAAGCAAATTAACTGAACTCGAAAGAGAATATAAAGACACTATTCTTACATACGGAAAAAACAGTGATGAAGCGAAAGAACTTGCCGGACAAATTAAAACTCTTTCGAGTGAAATTGAAGATAATGAAAAGAAAGTCAAGAAAGCTGATGACGCTTATAATGGTTTAGGAAGCGAAATTGACAAAGTATCGAGTATTGGGCAGAAAGCTCTCGTTGGATTAGGAGCTTTGGGTGCTAGTGTTGGAGCTTTGGCAACAAAATTTTTAGGTACAGCAGAAAGCACAAGAGAGTTTCGCACTAGTATAGCTAAGCTCGAAACAGCTTTTGAGACAGCCGGATTTTCAGCAAATACAGCTACAGCTACTTATACAGAATTTTTCAAAGTTTTAGGAAATGAAGATACAGCTACCGAAGCGGTAACACATCTTGCACAACTTTGTGATACAGAAGAAGAGTTAAAAACATGGACTGAAATCTGTACCGGAGTATATGGAACTTTCGGTGATAGCATTCCGATTAACAGTTTAACAGAAGCAAGTAACGAAACAGCAAAAACCGGAACATTAACCGGAGCTTTGGGTGACGCTTTAAAGCGTGTTGGAGTTAGTGAAGATGAATTTCAGACTTCACTTGACGCTTGTAATTCGGAGCAGGAGCGACAAGCATTAATTACTGAAACTCTTAACAATTTATATGCCACAGCTAGTGAAAGATACAAGGAGAATAATGCTGATGTAATCGCAAGTAATGAAGCGAATGCAAAGTTAAGTCAGAGCATGGCAGAAATCGGAGCTATGGCAGAGCCGATTGTTACGAAGCTGAAAGAAATCGGAGTTGAATTATTAAACAAACTTCTTCCGGTCGCAGAAGAAATCATTCCTTTTGTACAGAATAATCTTCCGGTTATCGCAACAGTTTTGGGTGTTGTTACCGGAGCAGTTACTGCTTTAGCTAGTGCTACTTTAATTCAGAAAACATATACTACAGCGGTAACAGTTGCAACTACAGCATGGGAAGCTATCACTAAAGGTGTGACAATTGCACAAACGGCTCTTAATGCGGTTATGAATGCCAACCCAATTGGGCTTGTGGTAACAGCAATAACAGGTCTTGTGGCTATTTTTACAGTTCTTTGGAATACCTCGGAAGATTTTAGAAATTTTTGGATAACACTTTGGGAAGAAATCAAAAGTGCTTGCATTGAAGCATGGGAAGGAATCAAAACAGCATGGAATGCAACTGTTGATTTTTTCAATAGTATTTGGAATGGCATAAAGAAAGTTTTCTCCGGAGTAAGTGATTGGTTTGGTGGAATTTGGGGAGACGCAAAAGAAGCCGTTATCGGAGCATGGAGTGATATTACTTCTAGTTTTAAAGACATTGGAAAGAATATTGTACAAGGATTATGGAATGGTATCGCTAGTGTTAAGGATTGGATAGTTGATAAGATTAAGGGCTTCGGTGGCTCAATTCTTGATGGATTTAAAGATTTCTTTGGCATTCACTCTCCGTCGACAGTAATGGCAGAGCAGGGTGAATATATTGTTGAAGGTTTAGGAGAAGGAATTGATGGTAAAAAAGCATGGTTAGAAAAGAATGTTGATAAATTCAGTGCTGATACCATTGATGAATTTACAGAGCAGATAAACAAAGAAGCAGGAAAAGAAATTGGCGAAAGTTTGGTTAAAGGTGTTGAAGAAGGTGTTAATAAATCCAAATTAACATGGACTGAATTTAAAAAGAACATTAAAAATGCTATTGATGGTGCGGATGAATATTTAAATAATTGGCAGAAAAACACCGGAAAATATATATCAAAAATATCTAGCTATTTTGATAAAGCGACCGGATATTTTGATGATATGGTGGATGCAGTTTATTCGTATTATGAGCAGGAAAATGAATTACAGCAGGAAGCAATAGATGAAAAAATCGATAATCTTGAATCTTATACAGAAGAAAGAATAAGTATTGAAACGCAAAATGCGAATGATATGATTAAGAATTTAGCTAGTTCTTATGAAAAAGAATTAGCTCTACTAGAACAGAAATATGATAATGAAGAAATAACGTATGATGAATATTTAACAGAAAAAAAGAAAAAGGAACAAGCATATAGTAAGACCAAAGAAAAAACCGAAACCAATCTTGCAAATGTGATAAGTCAATTGCAAGCTAATCAGCAGGAAGAAGAGAAAAAATTATTAGAAGAGAAAAATAGACTCGGTCGTGAACAATTCGAAGCCAACAAAAAAGTACAGCTTGCAAATGTTGCAGTTAACACAGCAAGCAGTATTATTAGAGCTTATGCAGAACTCGGTTGGATTGCAGGAAGTGTGGCGGCAGTATCGCTCGGAACTATAGCAGGATTTCAGATTGCGGAAATTAACAAGCAACAGTACACACCAATTGCACTTGCTAAAGGTGGTGTTGTTGATAAACCAACTTATGCTCTTGTCGGAGAATCCGGAACAGAAGCCGTTATGCCGTTACAGAATAATACCGGATGGATAACGGCACTTGCTGAAAAGTTAAATATGATTATGAGCAAAGATTATTTAAGTGTTAGTGAAGGTGGTACAATTTATAGAAGTAGAAGCGTTACTAATAATTTTACACAAGTTATAAATGCACCAAAGACACCAAGCAGAAGAGAGCTATATCGAGATGGAAAGAATCTACTTGCATTGAAAGGAGCTTTTTAAATGTTTATTTTAAAAATCGAAAACAACAAAAATGAAGTATTACAGCTTACACAGAATGAAAGTAAGTATCAGATTTTAAGTGTAGGTGGCTTAAATCCACCTACAGCGAATATCTATACTACTGATATTGCAGGATATGATGGAGCAAAGTATAAATCCTCGAAACTCGAAATGAGAAACATAGTTATCACTGTAAAAATCAATGGAAATGTTGAAGAAAACAGACTTCATCTTTATAGATATTTCCGTGTGAAACAGTGGTGCAGAATCTATTATAGAAATGAGAGCAGAGATGTTTATACAGAAGGTTATGTTGAAACAATTGAGTGTGATAATTTTACGGCAAATGAGCAAGCTCAAATATCGATTGTTTGTCCTTTCCCGTATTGGAAATCACTTGAAGAAATACAGTATGACATTTCTAAACATTATTCGTTATTCGAATTTCCTTTCAGTTTTGGAGCAAAATATGCAACGGAAACTATTCCGGATAATGAAACAGATGAAACTATTGAATTTTCAAGATTTGATGAAAACATACTATATAAGATAGTTAACACGGGAGAAAGTGAAACCGGATTGATTTTTAGATTAGTCGCAAAGAATGAAGTTGTTAATCCGGTTATAAGAAATATCGATAGTGGGAAATTCATGAAGCTGAATTACACAATGCAGAAAGATGACATTATTCTTATCAGCACTATTAAAGGTGATAAATATATTCATCTATATCAAGCATTGAATGAGTTCAATATTCTGAAATATCTTACTCTTGAATCCGAATGGATTACACTAGATATAGGTATAAACAGACTTTTCTATGAAGCGGATAGCGGAGAAGATGATTTATATATCTATACGCAAATGAACACACTTTATGAGGGTGTATAATGGATATAAATATTTTAAATACAAATTTCGAAAGAATTGCGATAGTGGATTATTACAAAAGTTTAATGTGGTGTAAAAGATATTACACAGCAGGAGCTTTGGATATAGAAATTGAAGCAACGGCAGAAGTTCTTGAAATTTTTCAGAAAGGATATTTCATAACAAGAAATGATGATGATGGAATATACAGAATTGAAGCACTTGAATTAAACACTGATATTGAAAATGGCGATTATCTAATCGTTGGTGCTTATGATTGTAAGAATATTCTGAAACAAAGAATTATATGGAACACAGTCATTTTTTCCGGAACAGTAGAAAATTATATTCGGAAACTTATTATAGATAATGTTATTTCTCCAACAATAGCGGAAAGAAAAATAAATAATTTTGCTTTGAAAGATTCTCATGGATATACCGAAGTAATCGAACAGCAGACTACTTATGATAATCTTTGCGAAAAAATAATTTCCGTTTGTGAAACGTATGAATATGGTTGGAGAATAATTTTTGAAAATGGAATGTTCTATTTTGATTTATATAAAGGACAAGATGAAGGAGTAAGGTTTTCACCGGAATATGAAAACATATCCAACACTACATATAAAGCAGATTGGAGTGAATACAAGAATGTAGCTCTTGTCGGCGGTGATGGTGAAGGGATAGACAGAAAACTTACAAGTGTAGGAGATAATGCAGGATTAGATAGATTTGAAATGTTTGTTAATGCTAGTTCTATTTCTTCAAACACCGAAGAATATGATGAAGTGAGTTATTACAATTCTTTAAAAAATGAAGGAAAAGAGAAATTAGCAGAAACAGCGGTAAGTGGTGAATTTGATGGTGAAATTGATTGGCTTAACACATATAAATATAAGGAAGATTATAATCTTGGCGATATTGTAACAATAGATAATGGATATGGTGTAGTGATTAAAGCTAGAATAATTGAAATAATAGAAACGTGGGATAGTGAAGGATATACACTTGAACCGAAATTCGAATATTGAAGGAGAATTTTAAAATGTCATTTACTTGCGGATTTTTTGACAGCGTTAATGGTGACAGAAAGTACAGTGCGGAACAGATGAATAATCCGTACAAGCGACTTGTAAGTAATGGAGTTTTTGCAAAATCGGATGGCACACAGTCAGATGATTTTCTCGTTTCGTTGGAAGATGCAAAAAGTGTAAGAGTTAAAGTTGGTGAAGGTATTTTCTTTGACAAGTGGGCTAAACTTGATGAAGATATGATACTTTCACTTTTTGACGCTGATTTGATTTACAGCAGAATTGATTCGGTTATTGTAAGAATTGATAAATCCAATAATGCAAGAAAAGGAACTATCATTATGAAGCAGGGAACAGCTTCTAGTAATCCGGTTGCACCAACTCTTGATAATACAGAAAAGGTAAAAGAATATAGGCTTGCGAATATTAAGATTGAAGCTAACGCTATATCTACAAGTCAAATTGAAGTTACTGATACAAGACCAACAGCAGATTGCGGATTCATTATTTCACTTGTTAAACAGCCGGATATTTCTACTATCTATGAAGAGTGGGAAAAGAAATTGATTCAGTGGGCAGGCGATATAAAAGACGCAATGAAAGTTCCGGTTGTAATTAGATGTCTTTCGAGTATTCATACAGCAACAGCTAGTGAAACAACTATTGATATTGGTATTTCTGACTATAATCAGATTACAGACATTCTGTTAGTTTATATCAATGGTATGCTTTGCAATAGTGATGATTATTTGATAAGTAGTACAACAACAATTACACTCACAAATGCTATTGATTCGGGAACAGTTGTTACATTTGTTGTGCTTAAATCAACAATTAATGCTTATACCACACCTATATCCGGATTTCCAAAATCCGACACTCAAATTTTGTGTATGAATGAAGAAGATAGTGAAGTTAAAGCTTTGAAAATGCAAACTCTTGTTGATTATATCAAGTCTAGTGAATTTGAGAATGTCGAATATAAAACCATTCTTGACCTTATCGAAGCGGATAAGTTCAAAGATGTATATGAAGTTGGCTCTGCTATCAATGTTGAATATACATACGGCACTACTAAAAAGATAATGCCCATGATTGTTGTTGAAAACAGCAGGGATTTTATTTCAGCAGATGGAAGTACACTTGCCCATAGACCAATTTTTCAGCCAATGTATCTGAATGAAAAATCAATGCAATTTTCACCTTACAGAGCATTTCTTGCTTGTCCGCAGGGATTGAAAGCAGGGAGCTATAAAGTAAGTTTTGCACAGACATGGTCGAAGCTGACAACGCTTGAATGGTATTTTACAATTACACATGATGTTCCGGTTGGCGGAAGATTGAATGCTTTTCATAATTTTGCGGATGGACAAACTGACCTTTCTGTTAGAACGTATGATAACCTCGGTGTATTACTTTATACAGATACAACTGTAACAAGCACACCGATTGACGGAGCAACAGACCTCGGAACAATGGGTTATACAACAAGAAACGGTAATCTAAATGATATGCAGGAATCATTCTATGGTTGGAACGATTATGAACACAGTCCTATTTCGGCTTATCTTGATTCGGATTCTACAAATTGGTATGCACCATCTGACTCGTGGGATTTAAAACCATCATACGCAGATGAAGCAGGGTGGCTTTCTCATTTTCCAACGGAATTTGTGCGGTGTTTAAAAACAGTGCAGGTTAAAACAGCATATAATAATGTGCAGGGAAATTCCGGTAAATTTATGGAAGGTTATCACAGAGCTTTCTTGCCGTCTCTCGAAGAAATGTACATAGTCAATCAAGGTGCAGGAGAAGGAAGCGTACTTCCGTATTGGAAAACAAGAAGCGGATTAGATTCTCCGGCAAGTTGGTATACGGCAAGAGACGCATATAAAGTATTTAGAATTGATTCAGAAAGTAGTTCTGACTATTATTGGCTTCGGTCTTGTTTTCGTTACCACGCGTATGATGAGTGGCTTGTTAGTAGTGGTGGCAGTGTTCACGTCGGCTATTCCTATGATTCGTTTAGGCTTTTCCCGCTTGTGGTTTTTTAATCGAATAATCATAATAATCGGGACGGCAAACTTGCCGTCCCGAAGGAGTTAAAAATGTCAGTTCCGGTTAATTTAAGAAAAGTTCCGGACACAGAAGGAAATACTAAATTTGATGTTCTTGAAATGTGTTCGAAGCTTTTCTATCATGCAGTACAATGTTGCCAATCTAGCAAAGTACAATCTTCCGTATTTGCTTTTCTCGCAAATGCTATAGTACAGCAGAGTCTTGAAATCTACCTTTGTGCTTATGAAGCAAATTCAGAGCCTTATTATAAAGGTAGAATTACAGAAGAAAATTATAACACCCGACGCAGATTGATACTCGAATCAATGCGGAAATGTTCGAATCTTGAAGGATTAGTTACTTTAGGAAAAAGATGTTTTCATTGGAGAAATAAGAAAATTTTTTATTGGGTTGGTGTAATTATTAATACAAGAGAACTTCTTACAAAATGGTTGCAATGGTGTGAGAAAGAATATAATATTGAATGAGGGTGAAAGCTATGTCTTGTAATCGTAACAACACGAATAATGAGTGGAATGTTAATAGTAGTGGCAATGTTAACAACAACAATTCCTATAATTCGAATAGGCTTTTCCCGATTGAGTAATACACCGATTTTTAGAGTCAATGAACAATTTATCAGTTGATGTTTTGAGTGTAATCACACAAGGAGTTTTCACCCTTCTCCATGCAGGAGAGAACAATTCCGCCACTCATTCTCCGGAGTCTTTCGGGATAGCCGAAGACAATGAGTGGCAACTTTATGATGAAATTTTCTTTTCTATGATGAAACGAAAATCCGGTGTAATGTGGAAACCATCAATTAAAGCGTGGGTCAATCATGGTGCAGGAAATTGTTATAAATTAACTGCTCTTATTGAATCCGGAGAATATAAATCACGAAGACCAATAACCAAAAAGATATATTATCCAAAAGCAAGGGAAGTTAAAGCCATTCCCTTTCGTGACAGAATTTGGCAAGGATATTTAAATGATAGATACATATATCAATCTATGACAAATTCTTTTATTTGGAGTAATACAGCTTCACAGATTGGTAAAGGTACAGATAAAGCACGTGAACTTCTCCGGAAATATCTTTGGAATTTCTATACACATTATAAAACAGATGGTTATGTTTTACATATCGACATACATCATTATTATCAAAGTATGGATAAAGATATTGCTTTATTCCTTTTCAGTAAAAGAATTAAACATAATGTGTTTAATTCAGTTGAAGAAATTTTAACAACGCAGTATCAAGAATGTTTCTATGCAGGTTCGCAGATGATACAAATTTTAGGAATATCATATCTTGATGAACTAGACCATTTTATCAAAGAAAAATTACATATTCGATATTATATGCGTTATCAAGATGATTTTATTTTGATTCATTCAGACAAGCATTATCTTGAATATTGCCTTATCGAAATATCACAAAAGTTGAAAAAATTAAAATTATCTTTTAACGAAAAGAAAACATTTATATCGTCTATAAAGAAACCGATTCTTTGGTTAGGATTCTTGTATTCGTTGCAGGAAGATGGCAAGATATACATAAGAGTAAACCCAAAGAGAGTGAAGGAAATCCGCAGGAGATTAAAGAAACATCCGGAATCATTGGAACATTACAAGAGCTTTATTTTAAAAGGAAAGTCGTATAAACTATATGTGAGGTTAGAAGAATTATGCCGTCAAGAGTTACAAGAAAAGACATTGAAACACAGTTGAAAATCAATAGGTTGGAAGCAGAGTTAAAGCAGAAAGATGCAGATTTGGCTTATGTTATGATGTGTACCGGAATCGAAATTCCCGATACAGACGAGGAGATGAACCATGAAAAAATTGACATTTGAAGATATATATAATTTTTATATAGAAGGAAGATGGACAAAAGGGCAAGTTAAAAAGGCTTTGGAACTCGGACAGATAACCAAAGAAGAATATGAAAAAATAATAGGTGCAAAATAGCACCTATTTTTTAATAACCTTTCTCACTAAGATTTTTTCGTAATTCCGGATTTTCTATGATATCTGATACCCTACAACCAAGCGAAGTTGAAAGAGCAAGAAGCGTGGCTAGTTTTGCTCCGTCAATATTCATTACGCCCTGCTCATAATACTGAATGTTTCTTACAGATATATTAGAAATATCTGCTAGATTCTGCTGTGATAAACCTTTGTGATTTCTTATACTTTGCAAATTAGACATATTTATTTCTCCTCTACAGTAATTATAATACAAAGCGGTAATCGGAGCAAGATACAAAAAAATTTAAAAATTTTATTTAAAAAGTTCTTGACACTATACAATAATACTTGTATATTATAGGTATAAATAAGGAGAAATAAAATGATTACAGAAAAAGAAAAGCAGTTTTTGGAAATGACAGTTTTTCAGCCGTCCAATTTTAATTTTGACAAGCTCGATTTCACAAAGACTTGGGAAGAGCAGAAGCTTGAAGATGGTACAACATGGTGGAGCTTTGGAGAAGCGAAAGACTATGATTGGAAAGGAAGCGGAAAGGTTTGGAGTGGGCTTTGTTCTAGTCTCGAAAAGAAAGGACTAATCAGTACAATGGAAGATGAAGAATCAGTTCCACCATTCAAAACTTTTATATGGCTTGCTATAAATGAAAAGCAGTTCAACAATATCAAGCAGGAATTTGGTTTATGAAATTATCAAGAATTGAAGGTATATGGATAGTCAGAAAAGGACTATCCATATATAAAGCAAAAGATTTAACAGACGCAATAAATTTCATTAAGAAGGAGATAGAAAAATGAAAGGTATTCTGATTGAAAAAGGTTTGGAATTTTGTAAGGTTGTCGATTTTGAAGATAACCTTAAACAGCTTTACAAGCTGACAGATTGTGATTGTATCGATATAGTTGAAAGACAAGTCGGTGGAATCTACTATGATGTAGTTTGTGATGATGAAGGACTATTGAAAGAAAATCCAATTGTAACAGCTTACAACGATAAAGATGAACCAATGCTTGTTGGTAATCTGTTGTTCTGTCATAATGATGGAGAAGGTAATTTATCCGGATTATCAGATGAAGATATTGAGAACATTATTTCTCATGTTCATAATTCAATGATGATTTCCGGAAGAAAAATAGTTCTTACCGGAGTAGTGAGAGGAGTTGAATACTAATGACAATCAATGAAATTATAATGGCTTTGGCAGTGCATTGTAAAAAAGGTTGTTCGGCAAAATGTATGTATTTTGACGACCCCACAGGTGATTGTATGATTATCAATCACATTGTTGATAATTTGAGTTTGGATAGTTTATCGGAAGTACAAGCAGGGAGATATGAAGATTATGACGAGAAATGAAGTAATCGATTTATTGAAGAAGAAGTGCAGGGATTTCAATGTTACCAATGATTTTTGGGTTACGCTTTTAGGATTCAAGAACAATAAAATTGTGAAATACACTGTTAAAAGCAGAGTTTTGGAGATTCGTGAAATTTTTGGAGATGTAATTGAAACGTATTGTTTCGAAGATTTAACACCGGATTTAATTTAAGAGCGGTATAAGATGTATTTAAAGTCGCAGTAAAATGCGACTTTTTTATTTTGTTATATTATAAGAAATTATGATTTGTGGTATAAGATGCGGTATAAGATTAAAAACACATCTTATACCGATATAAATTCTTATAGTATAAAAAAATATTTTAATTCGGTATAAGGTATAAGATGTTTCCTTATACCCGAAATATTTAAGGTAATATATAAAAAAATCATATTTCTTTATCTGTTATATATTTTCCTTAAATAATATAAGTATATATAAATAATCTTATCCATCTTATACCGCAAACCGATAAAGTTATATATTGTAAATAATTGTTGCGGTATAAGATTAAAAAAACATCTTATACCGCAGATTGACATCTTATACCGATGAATTTTTATTTTGTTATAAAATAAAGAATTATTTGTCAGTATAAGATAAAACATCTTATACCGCAAAAAAAATTAGTTGATACAGTACAATAAAATCGGTATTATTTAGATAAGGAGAAAAGCATGAAATACAAATTTATCTACAGTTTGGGAAATACGATAAACAATCGTATTGAAATCGAAGCAGATAATGTTAATGAAGCGTACATGATTTTTTATCGGCAGATTGGAAATTCTGCTATTGTCACGGGAGTGGAGCAGGAATGAAACTGTATGATTTTCAGAAAAAAGGATTAGAAGAGACAAAGACAAAAAATCGTGTTGCTTATTATTGGGATATGGGAACAGGAAAAACTTTTGTTGGAGCAGAGAAAGCGATATGTTTGGGAAAGCCGATTCTACTTGTTTGTCAGAAATCGAAAATTGCGGATTGGATAGACCATTTCAAAGAACACTATCCGGAATATGCTGTTGCTAGTATCGTGAAAGAAAAAACTCTTAAAGCATATATGAACCATGATTATTATGTTGGAGTAATTAACTATGATTTGGTTTGGAGAAAATCGGAGCTTATAAGATTAAGAGATTTTACACTTGTTCTTGATGAATCCTCATTGATACAGAATGAAAGAAGTAAGAGAGCGAAATTTATTTTGTATTCATTGAAGCCGAATAATGTAGTTCTTCTTTCCGGTACACCTTGTAATGGTAAATATGAAAATCTTTGGTCGCAGATTCATTTATTGGGTTGGGATATTTCACGGCAGGCTTATTGGAACACTTATATTGATTATAAGATTGATAAATCGCAGGGTTTTCCGCTTGTAATCGTGAAAGGATATAAGAAGGTGGAGAGACTTAAAAGCAAGCTCAAAGAATATGGCTGTAGCTTTCTGAAAACAGATGAAGTTATAGAATTACCGGAGCAGGTAGAAAGTGCCGTAAAAGTACCAATTTGTTCGTCTTATGCGAAATTTAGGAAAGACCGGATAGTGACAGTTGGAGATAAAGAGCTTGTTGGAGATACAACGCTTACAAAACTTCTGTATGAGAGAATGCTTTGTGGACAGTATAATGATGATAAAATTGAAGCATTGAAAGACCTTCTTGAAAGTACCGAAGACAGAATAATCGTTTTTTATAATTTTAATGAAGAATTAAAAATTATTTTTAAAATGTCGCAGGATTTAAATAGACCTCTTTCAATGGTTAATGGGAACAGCAAAGATTTAAACGCTTATGAAAATTATGAAAATTCAATCACGGCAATACAGTATCAATCCGGAGCTATGGGATTGAATTTACAGAAATCTAATAAAATTGTGTATTTCACACCACCATTATCTTCTGAACTGTTTGAGCAGTCAAAAAAGAGAACAAACAGAATTGGACAGAATAGAACTTGTTTCTATTACAAGCTCGTTTGCCGTGGAAGTATTGAAGAAAGAATTTACAGAACTTTGGCAATGAGAAGAGATTATACGAATGCTTTGTTCGAAAAGGATGAAAAAGATGGATGTTGATTTATTTATCGGGTTTTGTGCTTTTGGTTTAATCTGTTTTGGATTAGGTATTTTAATAGGAATGAAAATTTTAATTGATTGGGAAAGGAAAGAAGATGAATTTTAAATTGTATTTGCAGGAAGAAATTGATAAGTGTGAGAGAGAAATTAATAGTGCTATTAATTCGAGACAAGTTGAATATTTCGGTGGGAAGAGAACAGCATTAAAAAACACGTTATTTGAATTTAAATCATTTTATGATGATGTAGGACTAAAAGAATTGCAGGCTTGGTGTAACAATAAACATTGTGATGATTGTCCGCTTAAAGAAGCTTGTAATTATCCACAGAATGGTGGTGTTGGTTTTTGTCATTTAGAAGTTTCTGAAATTGAAAAGAAGGTTAGAAATGAGAGAAAAGATATTTGAAAATCGAGTGAAAGAGTATCTTTCACTTAATGGTTGTTGGTTTTGTAAATTTTTTGCAAACTCGTATACAAAGGTAGGAGTTCCCGATATTCTTGCTTGTGTTAATGGTAAATTTGTTGGAATTGAAGTGAAAGCGGAAAAGGGAAAACCATCTCAGTTGCAAATTCATAACAGAGATAGAATCCGTGAATCCGGTGGAATTTCTATTATTCTTTATCCGGAGCAGTTCGAGAATTTTAAAAATTTTATTCAAAGAATGATTGCCGGAGATGATGTTCATAAATTGCAAAAAGTTTTTGATAAATAATTGTTGACACTATACAAAAATTATTGTATATGTATATATAGATAAGGAGAAGCAGGAGAATGAAATTTTCCCACAGCAGAATTGACAGTTTTGTAAATTGTCCGTACAAGTACAAACTGTCGTATTTGGATAAGTTGGTTACTTATCCAAACTTGGATGCGGATAATGCTTTGGTTATCGGACAGGCTTTGCATACCGGAATTGAAAAGAGTATCGTAGACGCAATCGAATATTACTATAACTATTACCCGATAATCACAGACAAACACATTGAGGAAGCGATAAAACTTGAATATGTTATCCCCAAGTGTAAAGAAGTTCTTCCCGAAGGTGGAGAATTTGAACTTAAACTCGAAACAGAAGATTTTATCGGGTTTATGGACTATCTTGTTCCGGTAGGAGAAAATGAATACGATTTATATGATTTCAAGTATTCAAATAACGTGTCTAAATATAAAGAATCCGGACAGCTTCATGAATACAAGTATTATTTTGAAAAGACTCATGCAGGAAAGAAAATCAGAGATATGTACTTCTTATTTGCACCGAAAGTGAGTATAAAGATGAAGTACAAGAATAAGACAAACAAGAGAGATGAAACACTTGAAGAGTTCCGGATTCGCTTGAAAAAAGAACTTGCAGGGAAAGAAGCAACTCTTCTTCAGATTGAATATAATCCGAAGAAAGTTGAAGAGTTTTGCTATAATTGTGAAAGATTAAAAGAAGCAAAAGAGTTCCCGAAGAATGAAAGCAAGCTTTGTGATTGGTGTGATTTTCAAGACTTTTGTGAATCGGATGATGATTTGGATATTGATTGGTGCAGAACCAATTTTAAAAATATGAATGATTACTTGAATAAGGAGAAAACAAAAAATGATGAATCTACCAAGTAATGAACGCAGAACGGTTGAAAGTCAGAAAACTTTCAAGAAAATTTGGCTTTATGGGCTTCCGTTTTCCGGAAAAACATATCTTGCCAACGAATTTCCGAATGTTCTTATGCTGAACACAGACGGCAATGTGAAATTCGTAGACGCACCTTATGTTGCAATAAGGGATAAGGTGACAGTTGAAGGAAGAATCACAAAGAGAGTGTTTGCATGGCAGGTGTTTAAGGACACAGTAGAAGAGCTTGAAAAGAAGGACAACACGTTTGAAACAATCGTTGTTGACCTTATTGAAGATACCTATGAATATTGCAGGCTCTTCATGTATGACAAGCTCGGTATTGAACATGAATCGGATGATTCTTACAGAGCGTGGGATAAGGTAAGACAGGAATTTCTTTCTACTATTAAGAGACTTCTTAATCTTGATTACAACATTATTCTTATTTCTCATGAAGATGATAGTAAGGATATCACAAAGAAGGGTGGTGACAAGCTCACAAGTGTTAAACCGAATATTGCAGATAAGGTGGCACTTAAGCTTTCCGGAATGGTTGATTTAGTTGCGAGAGTAATTTGTGATGAAGGTAAGAGAACAATTTCTTTCAAGACAAATGAAGTAATTTTCGGCGGTGGCAGGCTTAATATCAGAGCTTTGGAAATACCATGTGATTATGATTCTCTCGTTGGCATTTATGGAATAACCGAGGAAAAGCCGAAGAAGCAGGAACAGTCGAAGGTTGAAGAATCACCGAAGCAGGAAGAAGAAAAGCCGAGGAAGAGGAGAAGTAGAACCGAAGAAGAAACTGTTCCGGAAGAAGCACCGAAAGAAGTTGAAGTGAAGCAGGAAGAGAAGGTTGAAGAAGAACAGCCAAAGGCTGAAGAAGAAAAGACGGCAGAAGAGCCGATTAGAAAAAGAACTAGAAGAGTAAGGAGTTAAAAAATGGATTACAAAAAGTTCAATGAAATGTACAAAGGTCTTGCAGAAGAAGTGAAGAATCTTGAAGAGAATAATGGTTCATCTTATGAAAGTGTTCCGGTAGATGATTCTTATGAAGTGAAGGTTGTGAAGCTTGAATTTACCGAGAGCAAGAAAGGCGACCCGATGGTTACACTTTGGTTCAAGATTATCGCAGGAGAATATAAGGGAAGCAATATTTTTGTTAATCAAGTTATTGCGAAGCCGTACCCTCTTCATCAGATGAACGAACTTTTAAGGTCGTTAGAAAGTGGTGTAGAAGTTGTTTTTGAAGATTTTGAGCAGTATTCCGAAATGCTTGCAGATATTTATGAGAAGGTGGATGGCAAGATGGAATATGTTATCGATTATGATAAGGACAGCAAAGGCTACACTCATGTAACAGTTGTTGATGTGTATGATGTAGAATAACATTAAAGGAGTGACCCATTCTCTCAATAAGGGAATGGGTCGTTTTTTCACTAATGGATGAAAGAATAAAAATAATAGCCGATAAATATGGGAAGCAGAATCAGCTACATCAATTGATGGAGGAATGTTGCGAGCTTGCTATTGAAGCGAATCATAGTGCTAGAAAGCAGGATATAACCATTAATCTTATCAATGAAATTGCAGATGTGGAGATTATGCTTGAACAAATAAAATATCTTTTTAATATTTCAGAAAAGGATATTGAAGAAGAAAAGGATTATAAACTTAATAGACAGTTAGAAAGGATAAAGTATGATTAAGATTGAAAACAGTATGACTTTCGGATTCACCGGAGCAATTGCCGGAATGAGAAATGCTTATAACAGCAGAAAGAGTAGTGATAGTTATCATTCCGGTGATTTAGTTGAAATCGTTATCGGTGAAAAGGATTTGGAACTAGCAAAAAAACTAATTAATGCAGGAACAGACCACAGAAAATTTCTCCGGATGATTCATGTACAAGCTGATGTCACAGCACCACTTTATTGGTGGAAGGAATATGACACTTATAAGGTAGGAACGACCGCAAATAGCAGTAGTACCATGCATACTATCTGTAAGAAAAAATTTTCAATGGATGATTTTTCAACAGATGAAGCGGTACACATGAAGTGCTGGGAATATCTGCTTGACGAACTTAATTATTATCGAGAGAAATACAATAAGACTGGAAATAAAGAATATTGGAGAGCAATTATTCAGTTGTTACCAAATGCTTATAATCAGTTTCGTACAATCGATTTGGATTATGAAACACTCATGCGGATTTATTATGCACGCAGGAATCACAAGCTTTCGGAATGGCATAAATTTTGCGATTGGATTCTTGAATTACCTTATATGAGCATATTTTTAAATTAAAATTTTAAAAAATAGTATCTTGACACTATACAATTATTATTGTATAGTGTTTTTATATAAGGAGAAACCATGACGTATTTTGAATTGGAAGATGTTTTGTTAGCTCATGGATTTAGAAGAGGAGAAATTCGCAATAATGAAGAAGGAATCCGTGGGTATTATAGAAAAGGATGGTATGTTGAATTTTTCAAGTGCTATGGTGTAACGGAAAAAGTTGTATTTGAGAATGGTTATATTACAGCTTGTTTTGGACTTTATGATATTAGTTATAATGAAGAAGCGGAAACTATTGAAGCAAATGAATGCTTTTCTTTCTGCTTAAAGGAATAAATTCATGATATGCAGGAATTGTAAATTTGCGGAAAAAAAGCGAAATAGGTATTATTGCACCAAAGATGATGAAGATTATATTATTGGTGCATATAATCGAAGTTGCGAAGAATATGAAGATAAACAAATTGATTGTGATACTTGTATATGGAGTATTTATTTTCATAAAACTTTAATTTGCGATAAAGGACATATCAACAAGAGTTCATGCTTTAATTATGTAGAATCAAAATATAGAGCCACGCTTGAACCTAGAATAACAGTGCCGAGGGAAAAGAAATGCTGAATTTTATAGATTTTGAGGTTTTCAAATATGATTGGTTATGTGTTATAGATAATCCGGAGCAGGAAAAAAGAACTGTCATTGTTAATAGCAGAACCGAGTTAATGGATTATTATAACAGCCATAAATCTGAAATATTCGTTGGTTATAATATTAGAGGTTATGACCAATGGATAATGAAATGTATTCTTGCAGATTATAACCCGTATGAAATGAGTTCGTTTATAATTCGAGATGGAAAGAATGGAGCTATGTTTTCAAGTCTGCTTGAAAAATTTCCTTTAATTATTTACGAAGCCGGAGATATGTTTAAGAGTCTGAAACAGCTTGAAGCATATATGGGAGTTTCTATAATTGAAACTTCTGTACCTTTCGATATACCAAGAAAATTAACGGAGCAGGAAATTGAGAAGGAAATAGGTTATTGCTCCAATGATGTTGAACAGTTAATGGAAGTTTTTGTAAGGCAAAAAGCAGATTTTGACGCTCATTTATCGTTGATTAAAACTTTCAATCTTCCTATTGATAATTTAGGAAAAACAAGAGCACAGCTTTCAGCAATTATATTGGATTGCAG
Organism: bacterium; assembly: GCA_963635575.1. Lineage (GTDB taxonomy): Bacteria > Bacillota > Clostridia > TANB77 > RGIG9151 > RGIG9151. Next base: position 28,765 of record CAVHFU010000013.1, read on the forward strand.
AAAGAAGTATCGTGATGATGAATGGGATATTCAGATAATCGATACTTTAAGAATTGATAAGTACAAAGAAGTAGTTGAATGGTTTAAGAATCGAGATAATCATGATTACACAAAAAATTTACAGATTGATGTTTGCGGTGTTCCTCATTCTTTCGGTTGGGGTGGGTTACATGGTTGTCCGGAAGAGCCAATACATGAAAAAGGCTTGCTAATTCATGTTGATGTAAATAGTTTCTACCCATCTATCATGATTCAGTATGATTTACTATCACGAAATAGCAGGCATCCGGAAAAGTATAAAGAGATTTATGAAAAGAGGTTGCAACTTAAGAAAGAAGGAAAGAAGAAAGAACAAGCACCTTTTAAGATTGTTCTAAATGCTACTTATGGAATAACCAAAGATAAAATGTCCACAGCTTATGACCCACGGCAGGCAAATAATGTTTGCATAAATGGACAGCTTCTATTGTTGGATTTGCTCGAACATCTTGAAGGATATTGCAAAGTAATTCAGAGCAATACAGATGGTTTGATTATCAAGATTAATGATACAGATGAAGACTTTCAGAAAGTTGATGATATTTGTTATGAGTGGGAATCCCGAACGAGAATGGGATTGGGATTTGATACAATTTCGGAGATTTGGCAGAAAGATGTGAACAATTATATTTTTAAATTCGAAGCAGGCGGATTTGAAAGAAAAGGTGCTTATGTTAAGGAGCTATCTGATTTAGATAATGATTTACCGATAATTAACAAGGCTTTATTTCGATATATGACTGAAAACATTCCGGTAGAAGAGACAATAAATAAATGTGATGAACTACTACAATTTCAGAAAGTGGTTAAAATATCGAGTAAATATCTATATGGTATGCACAATGGAGAGAAACTTACTGATAAAACATACAGAGTTTTTGCAAGTACAGATAAAAATGATACAGCGGTTTATAAAGTTAAAAATTTAGAAAAGAATCCGGAAAAGTTCGCAAATACACCCGACCATGCTTTTATTGTGAATGGAAATATAAATAATAAAAAGGTGGACAGCAGATTAGACCGAAATTATTATATCAAAGTGGCAACTGAAAGGTTGGAACAGTTTGGAATATCTAAACAATTTAAATTTGATTTTTAAAAGGAAGAAACATGAAAGAATTATTTCGAGGGTACATTGAATTAAAAGGAAAGAAAGCTATTGAGAAGTTTAAAGACAGAGATAATTTCAAAACTCTTGAACAAGCTCGAAAACTCGAAGGTTATGCAGGAATATTGGCAAGAGACATAATCATGATAGATGTTGATGATTATGAACAGTCTGAAAAGTTAATGAATCTTGTGGAAGATTTACAGCTTCGGTGCAGAGTATATGAAACAACGAGAGGAAAGCATTTCTATTTCATTAATGAAGGTGTAGACAGTTGTCGGACTAAAACCAATCTAGTTATCGGTTTTAAATGTGATATTAAAGTTGGATTAAAAAATAGTTATGATGCTTTGAAGGTGGATGGAAAAGAAAGAGAAATTATATATGACATATATGATGATGAAGAATATGAAGAATTACCGATTTATTTACAGCCGATTAAATGCAACATTGATTTTTCCGGTATGTCGGAAGGTGACGGCAGGAATCAAACATTGTTCAACTATATCCTCACTTTACAGAGTGCAGGATATACCAAAGAAGAAATCCGGAAGACTTTACGGCTCACGAACAAATATGTTTTCTCGAAGCCGTTACATGAAAATGAACTTGAAACTATATTGAGAGATGAAAGTTTTCGTGATGATGTAGAACCGGAATTTTTTAACAGTAAGGGAACATTTCTATTTGATAAGTTCGCAAAGTTTATAGTGGAGAAATACCATGTTGTTAAGATAGATGGACAGCTTCATTTGTATAATGCAGGAGTATATGTACATGGAAACAGCAGAATCGAATCACTTATGATTAAACATATACCGAATTTAAATAAACAGAAAAGAAATGAAGTTTTGAGTTATATGGATATTTTGATAGGTGATAATTCACAAGTATCTGACGCAAAATACATAGCTTTCAAAAATGGAATATATAATATCGAAGATGATAGCTTTTCAGATTTTAATCCGGCACTCATAATTACAAACAGAATCAATCACAATTATAATCCGCAGGCTTATGCAGAAGTTGTAAATACAACACTTGATAATATAGCTTGCCATGATAAACAGATTCGATTACTTCTTGAAGAAGTCGTTGGATTCTGTATGTATCGAAGGAATGAACTTAGGAAAGCATTTATCCTTACCGGAGATAAACGGAATGGAAAGAGTACATTTCTTGATATGATACAGAAGATGTTAGGAGATGAAAATACTTGTGCCTTAGATTTAAGGGAATTGGCGGATAGATTCAAGACGGCAGAAATGTATGGAAAACTTGCAAATATAGGTGATGATATTGGTGATGAATTTATAGCCAATGCTTCAGTTTTTAAGAAAATTGTTTCCGGAAACAGGGTTAATGCTGAAAGGAAAGGACAAGACCCATTCGATTTTAATTCTTATGCTAAACAGCTTTTTTCTGCTAATGATATACCGAGGATTAAAGATAAATCCGGTGCGGTAATTGACCGATTAATTATCGTACCTTTCAATGCAACATTCAGTAAAACAGACCCGAATTATGACCCTTATATCAAATACAAACTGATACAAGAAGAAAGTCTTGAATATTTAATTCTAGTTGGATTGCAGGGATTGAAAAGAGTAATTAAGAATCAGTGCTTCACTACTAGTGCAAAGACGCAGAAAGAACTTGAAGAATATGAAGAAGGGAATAACCCGATTCTTATGTTTTTTCAAGACCATGAACCGGAAGATTTTCTTAATGAAGTCACAGCAGTTGTATATCAGAAATATGCTGAATTTTGTCTTGCTAATGCTCTACAGCCGTTAAGTAATATCGAGTTTTCACGGCAGGTAAAAAAGAAGTATGGGTTTAATGTTATTACAAAATCCATTAAAGGAAAAAAATATCGGGTGTTTGCATTATGACATTTACAAGAGAATTTAAGAATTTGGTAGCTAGTGTTTTGAATCTTACAATGAAGGACAGCAGGAAAGAACAGTATGAAAAAGATGTGGAACTCTTCATAGAAGGAGAATGGTGTAAAGAACTTTGTGATTTTGTGAATGTTGATTATGTCAAATATGTTAATATGTGTGTAGGAGATAAAGAAGATGTATAGACCCGAATTGCCGTTTAATGTTCCGGCACAAATTCTAAAAGCAACATATAAAAGAACTAATGGTGTGAATACCAAAATATTCGAAGCAGGAGATGTAATAAATGTTTCTGCTAGAACTTATGGCGGTACAGAGAGAAAAGACAATAATGTGTATGTTATTGAAGATACCATTAAAATTGAAACATGGTATAGACCCGATATTACAAGTATTGACCATATCAAATTGTTGGATGACAACAGCGAGTGGGAGATTCTTGTTAGTCCGGAGAATATTGAAAGAAAAAATCAATTTCTTGTTTTCAAGTGTAAAAGAATTAAAGGTAATGCTTGAAGAAATACACAACAATTGATAGGTGGAGAAATCCACCTATTTTTTAAAAAATATTTTTAAAATTCTATTGACTTACTACAATAAAACTTGTATATTATGAATATAAATAAATAAGGAGATTTAAAGATGGCAAAAGGATTTAAAAAAGTTAGCAGAGGTTACATGGAAGGTAATGATTATGCAGGGTTCGGTTATTTTATTGAGAAAGAAGATAATTGGGGAAGCAGAGAATGGTGGGTTTATAATATGGAAGATTGCACCATCAATGAAGATGGAATGATTTTTACATCATGTTATGCAACTCCGGTTGCGAAATTTGATTTACTCGCAGAAGCTAAAAAATGGTGTATGAATAACAAGAGAGGTTGAAAATTTTTTAAAAAATATTTTTAAAATTGTTGACACTATACAAGTTTTATTGTATAGTGTTTATATAAGGAGAAAACAAAATGACTGTTACAAATGAAATTAAGAAAATCGAAAACATCTTTGATAAGTTCAACGAAGTGTTCTATGCAGGAGAGCTTACGAGACCCGTTATCACTTATACGGCAGATAGAACAAATTCTTCTTATGGTTGGTGTTCTTGCGATAAAGTGTGGTATGAAGGTGAAAATAAGGGATATGAAATCAACATATCTGCTAACACAATTAAGTATTCAAACAGAGGTGGTGTATATTCTACTCTGCTTCATGAGATGGCACATCTTTATAATAATGAACATGGAATAGAAGATTGTTCGAATAACAATTTCTATCATAACAAGAAGTTTAAAGCTACAGCAGAAGCACATGGTTTGATTTGTGAAAAAGATACTAGATATGGTTGGACTGTTACCACTCTTAATGATAAGGCAAAAGAACTTGTTGCTGAAATGGAAAAACTTGAAATGTTCTATATTAATCCGGTTAGAGACAGTTCACAGGAATCCGGAGAAGAGCAGGTAATTGAAGGCGAAGCGGAAGAAGAGCAGAAGCCGAAGAAGAAAAGAGTATTTGTTTTCAGATGTCCGGTTTGCGGAGATGAAATAAAGAGTAAGAATCCCGAAGGAAGATATTATGATGATTGTGGAGAACTATTTGAAAGAGTTGATTGATGTATGTATAATGAGCATGAGAAGTAACCTTTCTTCTCATGTTTTCTTCTTATTTATCGGAGAGCGGAGAAATCCGCTCTCCACTTTTTTCAAAAAATATTTTTAAAACTCTTGACAATATACAATAATACTTGTATATTATAAATATAAAAATAAGGAGAAATAAAAATGTCAAAAGGAAAAATCAGTTATTCTGAAAAGCGTGCGGAACTCGAAAGAGTTAATGAAGAACTTGAACAGTATTTAATGAGCAAGGGCTTGAATTGGAATCTAATAACGATTCAAGCAGAAACAACGTTTTATGAACCGATATGTTGGGCTTGGGTTAATTGGTGCAGTATAGGCGGAACTAATCCGAATACCGCTGTAATGTTCGCAGATTGTCTTGTAAAGGCTTCGGAGCTTGCGGAGAATTTCAAATATAATGGATATGAGGTAATAAGATGATTCTACATTTTAAGAATGAAAATGAAACAGCAGAGATGAACTTGAATTTCGTGAATTATTTCTGCTATGGAGACAGTGGAAAAGACAAGATAATTTTTGATGCAATTATCAACACTTTCGGGAACACGATTGAGGATATTGATAATTGGTTTGAGGAAGCGGAGCAGGAGATTTACAGTCAGCATGATGAAGAATGGTGGAAAAAGTATAAAGATACAAAAGACCATGAAGCGTTAGCTGAAATGAAAAAAAGAAGGCTTGCTTTCCGGAAGAAATACAAGCTTGTTATGAAGAAGCCGTCTTTTATTGTAAAGATGGAGAAGATGAAAATCAGAGAGTTTTATGAAGATGAACCTATGTCCGCAAATGATGGAAGAATGATAGTTTGGGCTCATGTGAAGCAGGATGATTTCAGTATTACCGAGGGAGATAAATTCAAGAGATTAGCACCCGTTGTTAATGCAGATACAGAGCTTGTTGGATATGTTGATGAAGGAAAGAAATTCATGAATCTTGCACTTAATCTTGATGAAGATATTGAAGCGGTAAAGTTTGGAGATAGAGCTATTGCCGTATCGTTACTCAAAATTATAGCTTCGTTTTTAGATGTTAAAAGTACAATTAATTTCTATCGAAATGTTAATATTGCAAGTTGCATGACGAAAACTGTTATCTTCACTTGTGATATAAAAGATAAAGAAGTTGAATTTATATGTGCTGAAATGAAAACAGATAAATCGGTAGATTTTACTGAACTCGGAGCAGTTAATATACTATAGTATATTAAGGTTGTTTCTTGCGGTATAAGATGGTACAAATAAATCGGTACAATCTTATACCGATTTATTTTGTTATAGTGTAAAGATTTATGATTCTCCGGTATAAGATTAAAAATCAATCTTATACCGACTTAATTATTTATATCATAAAGAATTATTCGGTTGCGGTATAAGTTCAAGATGTTTCTTATACTTAGAATATTTGAGGAAAATATATAATATATGCAGGAATATATAAGACATATAAAAAATATATCAAATAATATAAATATATAGAAAACATCTTATCCATCTTATACCGGAGTGATTTATTTTGTTATAGCATAAGGATTTATTGCGGTATAAGATGTGTTTTCAATCTTATACCGGAGAGGTACATCTTATACCGCTTGAAAAATAAATTGTTATAATATAATGATTTATGAAGCGGTATAAGATAAAACATCTTATACTGATAAAATTTTATCGATTAAAATGCTAATTTAATTTATTATGTTGACGAGGGAAACGAATTGGTATAAAGATTATTGTATGGGAAGAACGAATTTATATATAAAGCTAGTCAAACCGAGGTTTGATGAAATAACACAATGGATAAAAGCAGGAAACACTTATGGAGATATTGCGAAAGCATTAGGAATCTCGATACAGTCATGGTGTGATTATTTGAACAAATATCCGGAATTTTCCGAAACAGTGAGCAATGCTAGAAAAAATGCAATTAATGAAGTGAAGCAGGCATTGTTCAGAAAGGCGATTGGATTCGAATATGAAGAAAAGAAAACATACATTAAGAAAGATGATGAAGGAAAAGAATATAAGTATACAGAGATTGTAAAGAAGCAGAGCTTACCGGACACCGGAGCAATGGGAATGTATTTGAGGAACTATGACAAAGAGTGGAAGGATAAGGATTGGCAGACCAATGAATTTAAGAGATTGGAACTTGAATTGAAAGAGAAAATAGCAGACAAGGACAATTGGTGATGTTCACTTTATCGAGTTTTTATAGAAGCAAAGAATGGTGTAAATTCAGACATATTGTTATCAATAATCGATTGAACGAGAAAGGTGATACAATATGCGAGAAGTGTGGAAAAGTAATAGTAAATCCGTATGATATAATAGCACATCATGTGTTGCCATTAACCGAAGCGAATGTGAACAACTATGATATATCTTTGAATCCGGATAATGTAATGTTGGTTCATCATAAGTGCCATAATGAGATACATAAAAGATTCGGGTGTTACACAAGACATGTTTATCTTGTATGTGGTTCACCTCTTGCGGGAAAGAAAACGTATGTGATGAATAATGCAGAAAATGGAGATTTGATTGTTGATATTGATAGGATATATGAAGCGATTACATTAGGAAAAAGTGAAAGAGTATTCGCAAATGTAATGGATGTTTACAATAATCTGATTGATGGAATTAAAACAAGAAAAGGAAAGTGGGTTAATGCTTGGATAATCAGATGTTTTCCATTACCTATGGAGAGAGAAAGACTAGCAGACTTGCTTAATGCTGAAATAATCGAGATTGATACAAGCAGGGAAATATGTTTATCGAGAGCAGAAGAATTTCAGCGAAAATATGTTGAAGATTATTGGAAAAGATACCCTACCCCCCACTGTTAGTTTTATTTAACTTGAATGGGAACTCCATAGT